>CACYDQ010000332.1 GCA_902773215.1 uncultured Spirochaetaceae bacterium
CGCAAGCAAAAGTGTGATTATCATAGCACAAATTTGAATCTTGTTCTAGCAGGGGACGCCCCCTGCCGGAGCGAAATAACGCCTTGTTGCTAAAAAGCCCGCGATAGTGTATCATCTGCTACATGAACATCGCGCTTTTCACGGACTCATACATACCGACCAAGAGCGGAATCGTCACGGTCGTCCTGCAGCTGCGCAAGGTGCTCCAGGAGATGGGGCACCACGTCGTCGTCGTCACGGTCAAACCGAGGGGCTACCATGACCCGGAGGTTGACAACGACCCGGACATCCTCCGCATCCTCTCCGTGCCGACACCCTTCAAGATTCCCGACCAGTACATCGGCTTTCCCCTCGAGCACGTGATAATCCCCTTCCTCAAGCAGCACAATATCCAGATCATACACTCCCACACGGAGTTCTTCATCGCACACGCCGCCAAGCTGTCGGGCAGGAAGCTGCACATCCCGGTCGTGGCGACGACCCACACGCTCTGGGAGGACTTCTACGAGTACTACCTGCCGCTCGGCCGCTACATCCCGGTCAAAATCATCCGCAAGGTGGTCAAGCGGCTCTACAAGAAATTCTACGCGCTCATAAACGTCTCCGGCAAGGCCCGCGACTACTTCAAGGAGCCTTTCATGCTGCCGGGCACCCCCTCCGCCATCATCCCCAACGCGCTGGACTCGGGAAGCTTCATCAGGAAGCCCGCGACAGAGGAGGAGATAGCATCCCTCCGCAGGAACTGGGGAATAGCCCCCGATGACATCGTCCTGCTCTTCTTGGGCCGGGTGGTTGAGGAGAAGCGGGTGGAGGAGCTTCTGGACATCTGCATGAGGGTCATCCAGAAGAACGAGAAGATAAAGGTGATGTTCGTCGGCGCGGGGCTGGCGCTGCCGGATTTGGAAAAGCAGGCCCGGGAAGTCTCCGACCGGATACTCTTCACCGGCTACGAGCCCTGGACCAAGGTGCACTACTACTACGGGATAGGGGACATCTTCATCACCGCATCCCTGTCCGAGATGCACTCGATGACCGTGCTGGAGGCCCTTATGTCCGGCCTGCCGATCGTCGCCCGCAAGGACTCAAGCTTTTCCGACACGATTTTCCACGGAAAAAACGGCTACCTCGCCGACAGCGACGAGGAGATGGACGGCTACCTGCTGGATTTGGCCTCCGACGCGGAAAAACGGAGGCAGTTCGGGGAGGAGAGCCGCCGGGTCTCGCGGAACTTCACGCCCGACGTGTTCGGAAAGCGGACGGTCGCCTTCTACGAGAAGGTGCTGGAAAAATACCCCAACAAGCTGACCGACGAGGAGCTCCAGGCCGCAGTGAATACGGTAAACTAAAGCCCCTTGGCCCAGACGTAGGTGCTCATGTAGGGATCCGGCTTGACCACGCTCGGGCTCCGCCACATCTCGTCGATGAGTCCCTCCTCGTTCACGCGGCCCACGCGGACCCGCTTCTTGAGGTGCTGGTTCTCGCCGTCAATCGTTACTGTGCCTTCCGGCGCGTTGAAGCTCAGCCCCTTTGCCGCCATGCGGACATCCTCCACGTCGAATGACCCCGCCTTCTCACAGGCCGCCGCCCACAGGTAGACGGCGATGTAGCCGGCCTCCATCGGGTCGCCGATGACGCTGTCGCCGCCGAAGAGGTTCTTGAAGCGGGAGACGAACGACAGGTTCTGCATGGAAGAGATGGTCTGCAGGTAGCTCCACGAGACATAATGCCCCTTGAGCAGATCCGTCCCAATGTACCTGACCTCCTCCTCGGAGATCGAGAAGCTCATCACCGGGATGTCCTTCGAGCTTATTCCGGCCTCCTTGAGCTGGTAGAAGAAAGGCATATTGGACACGCCGTTCAGGGTGTTCAGTATTACGTCAGGTTTGGCGGCCTTTATTTTTTCTATCACGTCCGCGAAATTCTCGCAATCCATGTCCACGTAGACTTCGCCGACAGTCTCGCCGCCCACAGTGGGCAGGTAGGACTTGACTATCGCTCCGGCCGTGCGCGGGAACACATAGTCCGAGCCGATGATGAACATGCGGGGACCGAAGTTCTTCTGGCAGTACTCCACGGCGGGGACGACCTGCTGGTTAGGGGCAGCGCCCATGTACATGATGTTGGGGCTGGCCTCAAGCCCCTCATACTGGAGGGGATACCAGAGGAGGCCGAATATGGCCGGGTCTTCCACGACATCCTTCACGGCCTTGCGGGAGGCGGAAGTCCAGCATCCGAATATCGTCGCGACCTTGTCCTCGGTCAGGAGCTTCCGGGCCTTCTCCGCGAAGACCTCGGGCTTGCTTTCCCCGTCCCGGAGGACGACCTCTATCTTGCGCCCGAGGACTCCCCCGGCGGCATTTATCTCGTCTATGGCCATCCGCTCGGCCTCGCTGACCGGCTGCTCGCTCTGGGCCATGACCCCGGTCAGGGAATGGAGGATGCCGACCTTGACCACGGACTCCACTTCCTTCTTCTTGCATCCTGCCATGAGGAGCGGCAGCAGCATGGCGATGGCGATTCCCTGTATATTCTTTCTCATCAGTCTTCCCCCATAATGATATCGTAGGTGGTCATAAGGCCCTTGCCTTTTATGTCGCACTCAATCGGCGCACTGAATTTGATGCCGGAGTCCTTGAGCTTCTCGTAGACGGCGGCGGAAACCCGTATGCCCCCCGGGCTGGCGGCGGATTCCATCCGGCTCGCGACGTTGACGGTGTTGCCCCATACGTCGTAGACGAACTTGGTCTTGCCGATGACCCCGGCACTGACCGGCCCGCTGTTCAGCCCGATGCGGATGTTGAACTGTATCTTCGCGGTCTTGTTGTAGGCGCGGAGGTCGGAGTACATTCCCTTGGCGAATTCCACCATGATACGGGCATGGTCGGCATTGAGCGACGGAAGCCCGCAGCCCGCCATGTAGGCATCCCCGATCGTCTTTATCTTCTCCACGCCCATCAGCTTGGCCCTGTCGTCGAAGCGGCTGAACAGGTCGTTGAGGGCGGCGACGATTTCCTCCGCGGTGTGCCTGCTGGAGACCGTCGTGAAGCTCACGATGTCGGAGAAGAGCATGGTCACGTCCTCGAAGTTCTCACCTATCGCATGTATGTTGTCCTTGAGCTCCTCGGCTATCTTGTCCGGCAGGATGGCGCGGAGCAAGGTGTCGGACTTCTCCTTCTGCACGTTGAGCTCCTTGGTCCGCTCCTTGACCAGGCTCTCCAGCCTGAGGTTCTCCCGTGCCATCCGCCGCTCGCGCAGGTAGATAATCGTGAAGACGGTCACGAGTGAAGTGACGGCGACGACGATCCAGAACCAGGTGGTCTGCCAGATGTACGGCTTCTGCACGAAGAGCATGGTCTGGGCCTTGTCCGAGTAGATGCCCTCGCCGTTTATCGCATAGACCATGAAGGCGTGCCTGCCGGGCTTGAGGTTGGTGTAGGAGACCGTCCTGTCAGTGTTGGGGGCAGAGAATTGGTCGTCGAATCCTGTCAGCATGTGGGTGAACATAATCCTTTCGGGTGCGTCGAAGCTCAGCCCCGTATATTTTATATCGACCCGCTTGGTTCCCGGTTTGAGCTCTATGAGATCCTTGAACTCCTTGTGGTCCACCGAGTCCACCCTGATGTTTTCTATGCTGATCAGAGGCAGAACCTGGCTGCCCTTGGCCTTGACCGGGTTGTAGACCGCCACTCCGTCCACCATGGGGAACCAGAGCCGGCCATCGCGGTCGCAGATGCTGACCGCCGTGGAAGTCGCCCCATCGGAATCCAGGCCGTCGTTCTTATTGTAGAATTTGGGGTTGATTTCATCCTTCCTGCCCCCGGCAAGCTCCGCCAGATCCTCGAAAGAGACGGACGAAACCCCGTAGTTGCTGGTCATCCAGATATTGCCCATCGTGTCGGGTACCAGCTGGAAGATCGAGTCGGTGCCGAGCCCCTGCTCCGCCCTGATGATGTCGAAGAGGACGGGAACCCGCTCAAGCGAGCTGTCGTAGGCGGGGCAGCGGGTCAGGCCGCTCCCCGAGCATATCCAGTAGGCCCCTTTCTCGTCCTGCAGTATCTTGAATATGACGTTGCCCGCGATACCGTTTTCGGTCGTAATCCTGCCGATAAACTTTTCGTCCCGCATCAGGTACACGCCGCCACCGTCCGTGCCTATCCAGAGCATGTCGTTCGCGTCCATGTACAGGCACATGACGTACTCGTTCTCAAGTCCGTCCAGTTGCTTGAAATTCGTGATGCTGCCGTCCGTATGTATGATGCTGAGCCCTGTCGTCGTGCCGACGTACAGCTCTCCCTGACTGCCCTCTATGGCGACGCGGACCTTGTTGCCCGCAAGCCCCTCGTCCGTGCTCCAGCTCGTAATCCTGTCGCTTGCGGGACTGTAGCGGATCTGGCCGGGCTTCTTGTAACAGCTGACGAGTATGTCCCCGTTCTCCGTCACGCTGACGTGCCGGATGCGGATGTCCTTCGTATATTCGGTCAGGGCGTTCGTCTCCGTCTGCCCCTCCACGTAGCAGTCCACGCCGTCGTCGGTGCCGACCCAGACCCTGCCGTCCTTGCCCTCCGCAATCGCGTTGGCGGTGACGCCCGTCCGGAACATCTTGAATCGGCTCCGGGTCATCTTGCCCACGCCGTTCCTGTCCGTCGCAATCCAGATGTTGCCCTCGCGGTCGGAGACAATCCTGTTTATCTTGGCTTTCTGCAGTCCGTCCTTCACGCAGACGTGGAAGCTGCCCCCGCTGTAGACGACCAGGCCGGACTCGGTGCCGAACCAGACGTTGCCGTCCTTGTCCTCGTAAACAGACGTGACCGGGGTATCATCAAGCATCGTCCCCGTGTGCATGGCCTCAGCCTCGCCGTCCTTTATCCTGACGAGGCCCGCCGTATCCGTGCCGACCCAGAAATTGCCTTTCCCGTCCTGGCAGATCTCGGAGACCGAGTAATCGCCGAATCTGTCCATGGACGGAATCGTACGGAAAAGCCCGTCCTTGAATACGAAAAGCCCCTTGTCGTTCTCGGTCGTCAGCCAGACCCGGCCTTCCCCGTCGCAGAAGAGCTGGGTGGAGATGACCCCTTTGGAGACCGTGCCTGCCTCGAACTGGGGGTTGATCAGGTGCCGGCTCTTGGTCATGTAGACTACGCCGCCCGCCGTGCCGACCCAGACGTTCTTGTCTGCGTCCTCGACGATGGCCCGGATGGAGTTGTTGGGAAGCCCGTTCAGGGTCGTGAATGTCATGTTGCCGTCGGGCTGCAGGAGCTGGATGCCCTCGTCGTTGGAGCCAATCCAGAGGTTGCCCGAGGAGTCCTCCATGACGACGCGGACCGAGGCGAATGTCAGCCCGTTGTCCTTGCTGCGCCGCATCGTCGTGAAGGCCACGCCGTCGAAGCGGACCAGCCCCTCGTATGTGCCTATGTTGATGAAACCGTCGCTTGTCTGCATGATGTCGGTCGCGGTGGTGCCGGTAAGCCCCCCGAAGGAACTCCACTGCTGGTAGACATAGTTATCGAAAAAAGAGGCCTGGGCCGCAAGGAGCGCGGATCCCAGAAGCCCCGCCAGTATAAAAGCGAGCACTTTCTTCATGCCTTCATTGTAACGCAAACGGGGGGATTTTGGCAAGTTTTATGCGGCTGACCGACCCTTGCAAACAAACGCGCAAAAGTGTAGGATTCTTAGACTTTTGATAGAAACAAGATACCAAGGAGAAGGACTATGGCTGACGAGGCTTTGCTGGCGAAGGTAAAGGAGACGCTGGAGGCTTTCCGCCCCCAGCTGAACGCGGACGGCGGGGACATGGAGTTCATCGAGATTGACGCGGACAACAAGGTGCACCTGCGGCTGACCGGGGCCTGCGGGGACTGCCCCATGGCGGTGATGACGCTCAAGATGGGCATAGAGCGTTACCTGAAGGAGACCTGCCCGGAGATAACCGAAGTGGTGCAGGAGGTCTAGCAGATGACGATAGCGAAGGACAAGGTCGTTTCCATAAACTATACCCTCAAGGGCGATGACGGAAAGGTCATCGACACGAGCGAGGGACGCGCCCCGCTGGAATACCTGCACGGGCACGGGATGCTCCTGCCCAAGTTCGAGGAGGCCCTTGCCGGGCACAATCCCAGCGACAAGCTGACCTGCGACCTTGCGGCCAAGGACGGCTACGGCGAGTACGACGCGTCGCTGGTCACGGAGGTTCCCCGCGATCAGTTCGATACCGACATGGAGATACAGGTCGGCATGGCTTTCCAGGCGATGACCGAGAGCGGGCCCTCCATCGTGACGGTGACCAAGGTCACGCCCGACGTGATTACCGTGGACGCGAACGATTCCCTCGCCGGGAAGAACCTCCACTTTGCCGTGGAGGTCCTTGAGGTGCGCGACGCAACCGAGGACGAGCTCAAGTCAGGCCGTCCCGCCGGTCAGGGCTGCGGTTGCGGTGGCTGTGGAGGAGGATGCGGAGACGGCGGATGTGGCTGTGGCGACTGCGTCGGCGGTGGCTGTGACTGTGGCTCTGATGGCGAGGACTACGACTCCGACGAGGAAGGCATGCCCTGTCCCTGCGGCTGCGGACGCTAGGACGCAGCCGAAAGCGACTGCGTCGGCGGCGGGTGCGGACGTTAGACCATACCCGTAAGCGACAGTGTCGGCGGCGGGTGCGACCGATAAAAAAACGGGGGCGTCTTCTGCCCCCGTTCATATATCTATCTAGTTAATTCTTTTCAGTATCACGTCCAGCTTGTCGCGTTCCACCAAGTCAACGGGGCGGCCCTCGGCATATTTCCGGGCACCGTCGGAGAATACTCCCGCCGTGACGCAGATGCCCTTGTTAATTCTCTTGTTCTGAACGGCCTCGTGGAACTCGCGGACATAAATCTCGCCGGTCGCCCCCGTCGTGCGGAAGAAGCGGAAGAGCCAGGTCTCCTTGAGGTCGCTCCCGTTGGCTCCCCGGCTGGCAACCTCAATCGTAATGTCGGTGTAGCCGGCCTCCGCATGGGCATCCTGGAACTTCGCATTCAAACCCTTCTCCCAAGCGGTCGCTATCCTGCGGCAGAGGGCGATGAAGTCGGAGACGCTTCCCGCGAGGTAAATCTGCAGGTTTGAGTTCTGGCTCAGCTCAGTATAACGACCCACCAACTGGGCTATATCTTTGTACTGAGGGTTCACCTGCTTTATCTCGGAAAGAAGGCCAAGCCCCTCCTTGTAGCGGTTGGTGTCAAAGTAGCAGAGAGCAAGCCGGTACTTGAGCTCGAGCAAGTCAGCTTGAGGCGTGTTGGACAGCTTGAGGCCGATCGTGAAGTCCTCGATGGCAGTTTTCTTGTCGCCCTGATTATAATGGTAGACACCGCTCCTGATACAGGACTTGGCCCCGTAAACAGGATCGGGCCGCAGGTGGGAGAAAATCTTGATGGACTTCTCACCGTGCCCCTCCTCAACCATCACGTCCGCATAATCAAACATCGCCTCCTTGTTGTTGGGCTCGGCGGCTATGACGACCTTGAGGTAAGGCAGGGCTTCCTTGAAGTGGTGCTGCTCGTAGAAGCAGCGGGCGACCAGCATGTTCGCCTGGGTGGAGGCCGGGTTGACGATGAGGGCCTTCTTCAGGCAGGGAACGGCCTTGGAATAGTCCTTGAGGTTGCTGTAGACCAGGCCAAGATAATAGTTCACGTCGAAGTTGGAGCCATCCTTCAGGCTGGACTGCAGGAGGTACTTGAGAGCCTCTCCCCACTCCTGCGCCTTGCAGAGGCAGATGCCCGCCCGGAGAGCAACCTTGGCCTCGTCAATCTCCGAATGCACCGGGGCTATGCGGACCAGGCTCCTGTAATATTGCAGGGCCTTGTCAAAAACCCCGTTCGTATAGAAAATCTCCGACAGCTGGGTCAAGGCGGCGATATTGTCCGGATCCTTCTCCAGCTTGCGGGCCGCGTCCTTGAGAATTTTAGCCTCGTTTTTGTTCGTGATGTCGGCCGTATTCTTACCGGACGTGCTCTTGCCTTTGAGCACCAGGAAGATGGAGACCGCCACGAGAACCAGTACGCCTATGAAAATCAGAAAATACATGCTAACCTCTTCTGCAACTATCGGTGAATTCCGCTATCCTGTCAAGGGCGGTCTTTATCTTGTCTATCGCCGTCGCGTAGCAGCAACGGATGTGCCCCTCGCCGCCCGCGCCGAACACCGAGCCGGGAACGACCGCGACAGAATGCTTGTTGAACAGCCTGGTGGCAAACTCCTCGCTCGTAAGCCCCGTGGAGCTGATGTCCGGGAACATATAGAAGGCCCCCTTGGGCTCCGGAACGGGCAGGCCCATGTCGTTGAACTCCTTGACCATCAGGTTCCGCCGCTGCTGGTAGCTGATCCGCATTTTCTCCACCTCGCTCCAGCCGTTCCTGAGCCCTTCCATCGCGGCGTACTGGCTCATGATCGGGGCGCATATCGTGTTGTAGCCGTGCAGCTTGATGATTTCGGCGGTGATGTCCTCCGGGGCGGCAATGTAGCCGATCCTCCAGCCGGTCATGGCGAAGGACTTGGAGAAGCCGTTGAGGATTATCGTGTAGTCCTTCATGCCGGGCAGGCTCGCTATCGTCGTGTGCTGGGTGCCGTCGTAGACCAGCTCGCAGTAAATCTCGTCGGAGATGACCCAGATCTGGTGCTTCCTGACGACTTCGGCGATTTTCTCCAGCTCCGCGGCGGGGGTCACGGTGCCCGTCGGGTTGTTGGGGCTGCATATCATCAGCGCCTTGGTCTTGGGGGTGACCAGCTTTTCTATCGCCTCTGCGGTCGGGTAGAATCCCGTCCTGCTCGTGTCCAGGTCCACGACCTTCGCCCCGGTCAGGTTTGCGAGGGTCGTGTAGTTGACGTAGCAGGGCTGGCTGACGATTATCTCGTCGCCCGGGTTCAGGATGCAGCGGAGGGTCGCGTCCACGCCCTCGCTCGCTCCGACCGTGATGATTATCTCTTTCTTGGGATTGTAGAAAGCCCCATAGCGCTCCAGATAGCGGGCGATTTCCTCGCGCAGCTCGATGAGCCCCCAGTTGGAGGTGTAGCTCGTCTGCCCCTTCTCCAGGTGGTAGAAGGCTTCTTCCCGCATGAGCCAGGGGGTGGGAAAGTCCGGCTCGCCGACAGACAGGGAAATCACGTCGTCATGGCCGATGAGCATCTCGAAGAATTTGCGGATTCCAGATGGCGGGGTCGCCAGCATGGCGCGGGAAAGTTTGTCAGGCCTCGTGTTCATCAGGCTACCACTCCCTCGCGGCTGTCGCTGCGTTCCTCAACGTACACGATGTCGTTTTCCTTGTAGGTCTTGAGGATGAAATGTGTCTTGATGGAGCGTACCCCCTCTATGGTAGAAAGCTTGCGGGCAACGAACTGTGCCACGTCCTGCAGGCTGTCGCCCTCGATGATGACCTTGAGGTCGTAACCACCGGACATAAGGTACAAGGATTTAACCTGAGGAAAGCGGTAGACCCTGTCCGCAAGGCCGTCAAAGCCGCGCTCCCGCTCCGGGGTCACCTGTATCTCTATCTCGGCCTTGACCTTCTCCTTTGCCCCCGCATCCTTCTCGGGGTTGATGATGGCGGCGTACTTCATGATGACACCGTCGTTCTCCAGTTTCTTGATTATCTCGCTGACCTCGGCGGGGGTCTTCTTGGTCATCGCAGAAATGTCCTCAATGCTCAGACGTGCGTTGTCCCGCAACAGGTTCAAAATCTCTTCGGATACGTCCATATCTCGTTCCCACCCTATAAAAAGCTCGTACGAGCAATAGGTTATCCCATTTCATAAGAACATTCAAGGGCAAAACCGAGCGGCAGAAAGGGCAATGACCGAAAACCCCAGCATGACGAGGCCGGTAATGATGCAGTCCAGGGAGGCTAGCCCTCCAGCCCGTGCACTGCGCCCGGCGGCCTTAGCCCGCACGTAATCGAAGTATGTCTTGTGCCCGCTGTCCCTGCGCGTGAATCGGGCTGCAAGGAAGCCCGCCCCGTAAGCCAGCGTGTCAAAAGCACCCCATGCCGCGACGAGCGAGAGGATGCCGACAGAGAGAAAGAGGACGCCGGACACGAAAAAGCCGTCGCTCCAGACCCGTTCGGCAGGAAGGGGGTCACCTGCCGCCAGATGGGAGGAAGATTCCCAGCGCATGACGAGGAGGGCGACAAGGAACGCGGAGAGAAGCAGGAGAAGTTTCCGGCTGACAGACGGGAGCCTCACTCTTTCGCCTCCGGCACAGTGCCCTCCAGCTCCTTCTTATACCGAGAGGCCTCCGCCCCGTTACACCAGACATAATGGGAGGGGACGAGCTGCCGCATCAAGGGCTTTTCCCTGCGGTAGTCGTGCGCCTCCTCCGGCAGGTAGACCGTCCGCTCCCGCCTGCGTTCGTAGTGCGGGTCCGGCAGGGGGACGGCGGACAGCAGCGAGCGGGTGTAGGGGTGCAGGGGATGGGCAAACAGCTCGGAGGACGGGGCAAGCTCCACGATTTTGCCCCGGTACATGACGGCGATGCGGTCGCAGAAGTATTTGACCACGGAAAGGTCGTGGGCGATGAAGAGGACGGTCAGCCCCAGGTCGTGGCGGAGATCGTTCATAAGGTTTATCACCTGAGCCTTGATGGATACGTCGAGCGCGGAAATCGGCTCGTCGGCGATGATAAGAGACGGTTCCATGATGATGGCGCGGGCTATCCCGATTCTCTGCCGCTGGCCGCCCGAGAACTCGTGGGGGTAGCGGTCCGCATACTCGCTCAAAAGGCCGACACGGACCAGGGCCTTGGCGACCGCCATGCCTATCTGCCGCTCATCCTTCACACCCCGGATGCGGAGCCCTTCCCCAATTATCTCGCGGACGGTCATGCGGGGGTCGAGCGAGGAGGCAGGATCCTGATAAATCATCTGAATTTTGGTGTCAAAGCGCATCTTGCGCCGGAGGGATTCCGCCTCGCGGATTTTCTCCTTGTTCTCGCGGATGGCGCGCTCCAGCTCCAGCTTGGAGATGCCCTGATGCTTGTATTCCGCCTTTGCCGCGCGGATGGCCTTCCGGTAGTCCAGAGTCCCCGCCCGGAGCAACTTGCCGTCAAAGCTGACGGTCCCCCCCGTTATGTCGTACAGGCCGATGATGGAGCGGCCCGTCGTCGTCTTGCCGCAGCCGGACTCCCCGACCAGGCCGAACACCTCGCCCTTGCGGATGTCGAAGCTGATGTCGTCCACAGCATGGAACCTCCCCTTGTCGAACCAGGTCTTGAGGTGGCTGACCTGGAGGAGGGGCGTGCCGTGCTGGGCCTGTGCGTTGTCAACGGAAGAACTCGCCATATCTTCTATAATATACAACAAATCGAAGAAAATAAACAGGCATTTTCAGCCGGGGCTAGCATTTGTCCGCCGCCTGTGCTATGCTTTGGACACTTTTATGAACCAGAAAATCAAGAACCGCGGATCCCTGTCCATGCTCGCGCTCACATTCCCCATCGCAATGGAGCAGCTTTTCAGGATCCTGGTGTCATCCATCGACACCGTCATGCTCAGCTCCTACAGCAACCAGGCCGTCGCCGCGGTCGGGATGATGTCCCAGTACATCTTCTTCCTGAACCTGATTTTCTCGGTCATCGGGACCGGCTGCTCCATCGTGCTTGCCCAGTACATCGGGGCAAAAAAATCCCGGGACGAGCTGAACCGCATTGTCCAGGCAAGTGTCCTAATGGTATTCGGTACCTCTCTCCTGCTAACCGCCCTCGTCATCGCGGGTACGTCGTCCCTGCTCGGCTGCTACACGCTTGAGCCGGAGGTCCGGGAATTCGCCTGGCAGTACTTCGTCATCTACGGGGGGATATGCTGCTTCTTCAACGCCTTCAACCTCCTGCAGGGGGCAATCCTGCGGAGCTACGGCTATTCGGGCGCGGTGATGGCGGCATCTCTCGTCGCCAACCTGATAAACGTCGCGGGCAACGCCCTCTCCCTCTACGGCTGGTTCGGCCTGCCCGTGCTCGGTGTACCCGGCGTGGCATGGTCATCCGGCATCGCGATGATCGTCTCCAGCATCATGTGCGCCGTCTTCATCAGGCGGCGGAAGGACATCGCCTTCTCGCTCCGGGGCATCCGCACAGTTCCCCGCGAAAGCTTCCGCCTGATTCTTTCGGTCGGAGTGCCGACCGCCGGGGAGAGCCTTTCCTACAACACGAGCCAGATAACCGTGATGGCCATGCTTTCCACGCTCGGGACCTACGCGATGTCTGCCCAGGTCTACACGATGACCATCGTCCGCTACGTTTTCATCGTGGCCATGGCGATGGGCAGCGCGACCCAGATAAAGACCGGCTACTACGTGGGGGCGCACGAGAGCGACACCGCATACCGCAAGGTATTCCGCTACCAGCTGGTCGCGACGGGATGCGCGATGCTTCTTATCCTGCTTGTGAACCTGTTCAAAAGGCCGATCGTCGGCCTGTTCACGGACATCGAGGAGGTAAACCGGCTCGTCTGCACCCTGCTTTTGTTTTCTATATATATGGAATTCGGGCGCTCGCTCAACCTCATCTACATCGGGGCACTCAAGGGGGCAGGCGACATCCGCTTCCCCGTCCTGTACGGGATTTTCTCCAACTGGTGCATCCAGGTCCTGGGCGGCTACATCCTTGGCATCAAGCTGGGGCTGGGCGTACTGGGATTCTGGCTTTCCATCGGCACGGACGAAACGACGCGGGGAATCGTCATGTTCTTCCGCTGGCGCAGCAAGCGCTGGCAGCGGCACGCCCTCGTATAAACAAACCGTGCGGGTGCTTTGCATTTTTCCTAAAATATGTTAAAATCCATCGAACTATGAGGAAAAAGATACTGTGGGCCGTCATAACGCTCTGCCTGTCCGTGCTTACGATAACAGCTCTTTTTTACAACGGAGGGCTGTCCCTGGCAGAACTCTGGCAGGATATACGGCAGGCGACCCTCATCTGGCTCATGCTCGCGGCACTCTGCATGCTGGGTTTCATATTCTTTGAGGGGCGGTCGCTCGTCCTGATTCTACGGACGCTCGGTTACCCTGCCAGAAAACGGAGGGGATTCCTGTACGCCTCTGCCGACATATACTTTTCCTCAATCACCCCCTCCGCGACGGGAGGCCAGCCGGCCAGCGCATATTTCATGCACAAAGACGGTATCTCCGGCAGCGCGGTCATCGTCTCGCTCATCCTGAACCTCACGATGTACACACTTGCGATAGTGACGCTCGGGCTCCTGTCCGTGGCCTTCTTCCCCGGCATTTTCATGGAGTTCAACCCAGCATGTAAGGCCGTCATACTCATAGGCGTGGCCGCGATGATGATACTCGCGGTATTCTTCGTCATCCTGCTGAAAAAGCAAGACCTCCTAATACATATAGGAGACATCATCATCTCCCTCCTGAACAAGCTGCACTGCAAACGGTCCGCGCGGAAAGTCAGAGAGAAGCTCCATGAGGCGATTGAGAAGTACAACGAGTGCGTGGAACTGCTGGCAGGAAGGAAAAAGCTACTGCTTAAAACCTACCTGCTCAACCTGCTGCAACGGACACTGCACATCCTCGTCACCGTCTTCTGTTATTACGCGATGCACGGGCAGGTTTCCGATGGCCTAAAGGTATTCGCTATCCAGACCTACGTCGTGCTGGGTTCCAACTTCATCCCCGTACCGGGGGCGGTCGGAATCTCCGAATACATCATGTATCATGGCTACATCATGATGCTGGACGATGAGTCCTCCTACACACTTGCGCTCCTGAGCCGGGGAATCTCGTTCTATACCTGTTGCGCGATAAGCATCTTCACGGTGCTGCTGGGCTATATAACTCTTCATATTAGGGAAAACAAAGGGGGCACGCTCAGTGCTCCCGAGGATGTCTTATGATTGGCTTCTATGATTATACTGTGGTTCTCACCTACCTTTCCATGATTTCCGCCACGACAGGAATCATGCTCTGCCTAAATGATATAGGACATCCCTATCTGGGAATGTTCTTCCTGATGTTCTGCGGCCTGTGCGACGCTTTTGACGGCAAGGTCGCCCGTACCAAGAAGAACAGGACCGACCAGATGAAAAAGTTCGGCATCCAGATAGACTCTCTGTCTGACCTAGTGGCATTCGGAGTTCTTCCAGCCTGCATCGGGATAGCCATGCTGAGAAGTAGCATCGAATTCTCGATTTTCCCGGACTTCAAATTCCTGCATCTCGCGGACAAACCCATCGTCACCAAAGTGCTGCTGACGGCGACGGCCGTTTTGTATGCCCTCGCCGCGATGATACGGCTTGCGTATTTCAACGTTACGGAAGAAGAGCGGCAGGTGTCGGAAGGAGGATCGCGCAAGGTTTTCACCGGCCTGCCCGTGACGAGCGCAGCGGTCGTTTTTCCCGTCATCCTGCTCATCCATATTTTCTGCAAGGCAGACCTGACCCTCCTTTATTTTGTTTTCCTAGCAATCGTAGGTTTTCTTTTCGTCTCGCAGATTCAGGTCAAGAAGCCGACGACACGGGGCATTTTGCTCCTCATCGGAATCGGGGTTGTAGAGGCGGCTGTCCTCGCATATGTCTTCATCGTCATGCGGAGGTAACAAGAGCAGATGGATGCCCTGCCGTTTCTCTATAAGACCGTTCCCGGAAGGGCCCTGCTCAAGCTTCTCGCTGCCCCTGCCCTCTCCCGGGCATGCGGGGCTTTTCTGGATTCCCGCCTCTCCGCATTCCTGATACAAGGCTTCGTCCGAAAAAACAAGATAAACATGGACGACTATGAAACTAATAACATTAGCACCTTCAATGAGTTTTTCAGGCGCAAGATAAAAGAAGGGAAAAGGCACTTCGACATGACCCCCTCGGTATTCTGCGCCCCCTGCGACGGGCTGCTCTCTGTCTGGCACATCGATGAGAACGGGGGCACGGTCATCCCCGTCAAACAATCCTCCTATACGATTGCTTCCCTGCTCAAGGATGAAAAGCTTTCCGCAAGCTTCCGGGGTGGCAGCTGCCTGGTGTTCAGGCTCTGCGTGGACAACTACCACCGCTACTGCTATGCGGACGGGGGGAAGAAAAGCGACAACGTGTTCATCCCCGGTGTTTTGCACACCGTCCGCCCCATCGCGCTGGAAACGCTCCCCGTCTTTGTGGAGAACAGCCGCGAGTACACGGTCATAGAAAGCCCCGTATTCGGGACATTTATCCAGATGGAAGTAGGGGCTATGCTCGTTGGACGAATAGTAAACCTAACAAGAGAAGGTATAGCAGTCCGCGGCCACGAGAAGGGCTTCTTTGAATACGGCGGCTCCACGATCATCGTACTCGTAGGCCCAGACAAGCTTTCCGTCCGCGCAGATATAGAAGAAAACTCCCGGCAGGGGAAGGAGACCCCCGTCCTGATGGGCGAGCAGGTCGGATTCCGCCCCGAAGCAGAAAACACTCCTGCCGGAAAGATTGATTAATAGGAAGGTATTAGATATGTATCTCAGTTGGATTATCTATGTGATTTTCATCGCGCTCTTCGTCTGGGGTGGAAGTTTCGCGGGCTTCAGGAGCACGCAGTTCCACGAGCATCCGGCAAGCCTTGATGTAACTAAATCAATTAGGGGAATCGCCGCGGCAGGGGTAATCCTGCACCACATTTCGCAGGAATCCGCCTTCCAGCAGGCAGGAGGGCCGGAAGGCGGCGGTATTATTCAGGCATTCTGCAACGTGGGATTCCTCTTCGTCGCAGTATTCTTCTTCTGGTCGGGCTTCGGCCTCATAAAGAGCCTCGACTCAAAACCAAATTACCTAAATGGATTCATGAAAAAACGGGTGCTGAAAGTTCTCGTCATTCCCTTCTATGTAAACGTCATCCTCTACGCCCCGCTCCACCTGCTGTCAGGAGAGAAGATGCCCGCCTCGCAATGGGCATGCAATTTCCTCGGGGTCACGATGATGAACGAGTACGCATGGTATCCAATTGTCGCGGCCATCCTGTACACGGCCTTCTACTTCATCTTCCGGAAAGTAAAAAGCAGGAGGCTCGGCTTTGTCCTAATAGCATTTGTTATTCTTGCACTGGGTCTTGTCTTCTGTGTCAACGGACACTTCGCATGGTGGGCGGGAGAAAAGAACTGGTGGCTCACAAGGCTCGGCTGGGAAAAGTCGAAATGGTGGATGTTCATGAAAATTTTCTGGTTCTCTGGCGAATGGTGGGTCAACTCATGCCCGGCATTCCTGGCAGGGATGTTGTTCGCCCAGCATGAAGACAGAATCACTGCCTGGTTCAAGAAAAACTACTGGATTAAGTTTTTTATCCTGCTCCTTCTGACGGCCGTGCTCAGCCTGCTCTCCGCTTTCGGCCAACTGAAATTTGGCTACTGGACGGAATTCTCCGGCAACGGCCCGGGTATTCTGAACAAATTCATTACCTATATGTTGCAGGTACCTCAGTCCATAATCGTGGTCATACTGATGTTCACCATTATGCTCAAATACCACACCTCCAACCCGCTCACCCGCTTCATGGGAAATCTCTCGCTGGAGACTTACATGATGAACCTAATGGCATTATCCATTTTCCGCTTTCTTCTCTACAAGGGGCAGGCTCCGAACGGAGACCCGCTCCCCTATTACTGGGCGGGGAACGGCAACCTGGCCCTCTATGCCGCCGCCGTCATTGCGGCGACCATCGTACTGGCAATCGCCTACAGGATGCTGTGCACGCTCGCCCAAAGGATTCTTACCGCTTAAACTCGTAGCGGGTCACGGTTATGTTGCCGAAGCCCCTGTCCGTCACAATCTCAAAGTCCCCGTCGGGATTAAAGTGGAACTCCTGGTCGTCGTCCGTGGCTTTCACTGTCCAGGCGGGGACATCGCGGAAGGCAGCCGGCTTTGGGGAAGTCGGTTCCAGCCACAGGTCACGCCTTACGTCCGAGTCGATGGGAGCCGTATCGGCCTGCTTTTCCTTCGGCTGCTTGGAGTCCCCGCTTTTGAAGACCCACAAGTCGTTTATGCCCAGAATCTGGATGAAGCGCTCCTTCTGGAGCTTGCCGCGCCTGTCATTTGCATCGGAGTATTTCCCGTACGCATTGCTCTGGACGACCCGGTGCATCACGGTACCTGACGGCAGCGTGACATCGACTATGCGGGCCGTGACATTATTCGCCGCAAGGTACTTTACGTAGTTGTCGGCGTTACTCAGTTTTTTGAACGAACCGAGACAGACATACCAAGACTCCTGTGCGGCAAGGGCAGAACAGGCAAGAATCGTTATTACGGCCAGCATGGCGACTTTTTTCATGAAAAGCTCCTTATAACAAAAAAAACAGTAATGTTCTGGATATTTTGTTCCGATAGTATATCTCCTGCAGAGAAAAATGGCAAGGGGAAAGCTTTCTTGTTGATTTACCTGTCCGTCTGTACTATACTGCCGTCATGATTAACTTGAAATTCATCATTCTTGCCGTCGCGCTCGTCATGTACGCGCTCGTCATAGCCTTTCAGGAAAAAAAGGTATTCTTCACGACCGGGGCGGCGGTTATCGTCCTCCTCCTGGGAACCGTCCTGCCGGGGGCGATATTCCGAACACCACAAGGTTATTCTGGTTCCGCCCGCCTGTATGCCCTGTCCTATTCACTGACAGAGGCAGTCAACTGGAATGTTCTCCTAATCTATATAGGCAGCATGATTATTGCGGCCCTCTTCATCTATTCCAAGGTGCCAGCCCGCATCGCGGACGCCATCATCGCAGGCTGCAGCAACACGGGCGTGGCAATCGTGGCGATACTCGCCATGACGGGGATTATCTCGATTTTCGTCGAGAACGTCGCGACCGTCCTGGTCATGGCCCCCATCGCCCTCGCCCTCTGTAAGAAGCTCAATCTGAAGCCCGTCAACTTTATGGTGGGTCTTTCCGTGATGAGCAACCTGGAGGGGACGGCGACCCTCGTCGGAGACCCGCCCTCCATGATTTTCGCAAGCTATGCTGGCTACAACTTCAACGACTTCTTCGTGCATGAGGGAACACTCTCCATCTTCTTTATCGTACAGACCGGCATGCTCGCAGGCTGCCTCTTCTTCTACGCATTCTTCGCCAAGGCGGGCAAGAACAAGCTGGACATGGAGAAGACCCAGGTTATCTCCTGGCTGCCCTTCACCCTGCTCCTGCTTATGATTTTCGGACTGGCAGCAATCTCATTCATCCCGGTGGAAATCAAATTCCTCAGCGGGCTCTTCGTCTTTACGCTTGGGGTAATCGGACTGGCCTGGTACAAGCTCGTCCAGAAGAAATCCCGGGCCGACACGCTGGAAATGATTAAGGGGCTGGACTGGGAAACAATCGGGTTCCTTATCGGCATTTTCATCGTCATAGCCGCAATCCAGCAGGCGGGGCTCCTTGAGGACTTCGCCCACTTCCTCGCGGGGCTGACCGGAGGCTCCAAGCTTGCGGGATTCCTCATCATCCTCATGGTCTCCGTCGCCATCTCAGGCTTCGTGGACAACGTTCCCTATATCATCGCCATGCTGCCCGTCGCGGACACGCTTGCCCGGAGCATGGGACAACGGCCGGAGCTGTACATGTTCGCACTACTGGTCGGAAGTTGTCTCGGCGGCAACCTAACCCCATTCGGTGCAAGTGCGAACATAGTGTCGATGGGAATCCTAAAAAAAGAGGGCTACCCCATGTCCTTCGCCGGATGGCTCAAGCTCGGGGTGCCCTTTACCGTGATAACCACAGCCGCCGCGGGACTTGTCCTCTGGCTCCTGTGGGCATAATGTCGTTCACATCGTGAGCCCAAGCGAAGCGGGCTCACAAGCTTAAAATGCCCGAAGGGCATTTTAAGCGGTTATATTGACCAGCACACCGGCCTCGGGCATAAGACCCGCCAGCCCATAGGTCTGGGGCTGCTGGGCGAGCGCGATGGCGGCGTGAATCTGCTCCTCGTATCCCTTTATGAGGGCATCCTTCTGGTTGTCGGTCAGCCCGGCCACGTCATCCTTGGACATCGCCTTCTTGTTCATGCTGACCAGCTGGTCAATCAGGGTGTTCAGTATATGAATCTTGTCCAAGGAGACAGTCTTCTGCCCCTCCTTGGCCGCGGTGCCGTGGACGTAGGCGAGCTGTGTGTACTTCACCATCCCGGGCTGTACGGGGACATAAAGCTTGCCGGATGAAGAGCCCGCAGTAAAAACCGTCCTATAAGAAGCAGCGTTCAGGCTTATTCCATTGTTATACATACGTGACCTCCTCCATGAGAATCTATAGGTAGGCCGGGCCTACCTGGGTCAGCGGCAAGCGAATTCAAATGCCCGCCAGTGTCATCAAAAACTGACCTTCTACTGTCATTATCGGAAGTCAAGGGGAAAGATTAGAGAAAAAAATGATATGA
>CACYDQ010000333.1 GCA_902773215.1 uncultured Spirochaetaceae bacterium
CTGAATCCCTCATGGAAAATACCGAGCTTCATCTGTGAATACATGCTCAGGGGGCTGAACATCTGGTTGAACATGTAGGTGAAGATTTCGATTGCGGGAACCCCCTTCTCCTTGAGCGCACCGCAGTTATGAAGGATATTCGCTATCTTGAACCGCTTTATGAATCCGTCTGATGACAGCTCGCACAGCCTCTGGTCTTCCGATTTTACCTCCTCCTTCGTTTTTTCGTCCCCGGCCTGTTGAGTTTTTTCTCCGCTTGTGCTATTCTTTCCCATGGCAATATCTCCTTGATGTGGTTTGTGGTGAACCTATTATACATCAATACAGAAGGTATTGCCATCTTTTTTTTAGGCCCACCCCTTGTAAATACTATATCCATTGGCTTTTTTCATGTGGGAAGTATGAGTTATTGATGAAGTGTACCAGAAGCTCAGAGGAAACGGCAGGCAGGGCAGGCAGCCAAGCGGATACTCATCAGGGGAAATGCTGTCTTGCCCTTAAGGCTGCTCCAGACTACAATCCCCAGCCATCGGCCCTGCTTGCAACAAGATTCTCGTATTCCTGCAACATCTGGTTTGCAAGGCACTGGCTGTAGAAGTTGTAGACCACGGACTTGTCGGTTTTGTCGCTTTCAAACGAGCCCTTAAACTCGTCTTCCTGGGTGAAGTCCACAACCTTACGCTCGACAAGCTTCTTCTGCTGGGTGTCGTATACGCACAGGGCATATTTCACACGGACGGTAAAAGCTGTCTTGGGCTTGGTGAGGGACGGTATGAGGCAGAGCTGCCCCAGAAGGACGCTGACACCGCTGAGAGAAAGTCCCACCTTGTCTCCGACGGAAAGGTCATTAAAGTTGAACCCGTTATCGAACACAATCAGTCCTCCCAGAAGGCCTCCGAGTGTGAGTGCCCCGCCTGTCGAGGCGAATGCCTTCTGGAATCTTCCTGAATCCACCCATGAGATATGGGATTCCAACACGTCCACAAAAGTGACGTATCGGTGGCTCCCCTGGTAGACTGCAAGATCCTGTGGGGTATAGTCACCAAAGTACAATTTGCTCTCATCGCTGGCTATTCCGCTTTCTGCAAGGGCATAGGGGAAGTGCTTCATCGGAAGAGCATCGCGTAGGTCACGCCAGTATTCGTAGCCTGATGTATAGAAGTCGTTGTCACGTACCGAACCTCCAAGCATATCCAGAACAAACGACTCCTTTGCCGAAGCAGAGGCCGCCACAGCGAGCAGGTTCACGTTGGACTTGTAGCCGATGAACTCAAAGACAGTCTTGTCTTTTCCTTCGGCTGTAAGCGGACGTACCCTGTATGTGTCTGGGGATGCTGCCTCGCTTATGGGGGTGGAAGCACATGAGACGAAAAGCCAGCAAAAAGCCGCCGCTGCGATGGCCGGGGCGCAAAAGAAACGCCTGTGCAAGATGTGTGTGTCTTTCTTAATCATTTGGACTCCTCCTCTTCAAAGAACGGCTCAAGCTTTTCATCCAGATACTCTGCGTGAAGCCTAACAGTCTTCTCATCAGCAGGGTTTATGTTCGCATCAAATTCCTTCTTGATTTTCCGCCTGATAGAAGACCTCAGAAACATCGGCGAGTCGGCAAGCTCCTTCTCTATCTTGTATTTGGCATAGCACAGCATAATCATGTTGACCTTCTTCATGCGGTTAGGGCCTGTGATTCCGTGCTTTTCCAGAACACGCTCCATCTCATCCACCCCTATGACCCTTGCAATGTCTTCCATGCTCATGTCATCTTCGACATAGTTGTAGCCCTTTAGTTCCTCGGAGATTGAGACGAATTCATCCGCAAAGACAATCACATCCTGCTCGGTGACACTCGCAGACGGTGTAACCTTAGAGTTTTTCGCAAAAGCGAATCCTATTGTTGCAGTTGTCATTGCCATGACTGCGACTATCATTTTTCTTTGCATTTTGGAACCTCCATTATAAATGCCTTTGTATAGTTTGGTATATCAAAGTCAACGTAAAGTTTTCCGCCGTGGAGCAGGACAGCCTTGCGTGATATCGCAAGCCCCAGCCCGGAGTTCTTCCCGGACGTACGAGCCCTGTCGCCCGAGACAAAAGGCGAGAAGATACCTTCTGCTTCTTTCCTATCTATCGCGCAGCCTGTGTCGGCCACTGCAAGCACGGCGGATTTCTTTGCTTCCTCAATGAATATCAGAACACCAGTTCCTTCAGGATTATGCGATATCGCGTTGGAAAGCAGGTTCCCCACGGCACGGGAAAGTTCCCGCCTGTCAATCATCGCATACAGCCTCCGTTCGGGTATCTCAATGTCCACTCTCATACCATGGGACTCGAAGTCGTTGTAATAGTCTGCGGCGATGCTTCTCACGAAGGAGCAGAAGTCAAGTTTCTCCTTCTTAAGCTCAAAGCCCACGGCTCCAAGCTTGGAATAGGAGAGCATCGACTCCAGAAGCACGTTCATCTGCACGGCCTTGTTGTGGATTGTCTCCAAGATATCATCCTGCTTCTCCGGAGGAATTTTCCTGTCCAGCAGGGACGATGAGAATCCGACAACGCTCGTCAATGGGGTCTTAAGGTCGTGCGCGAGGCTTGCATACATAAGGCTCTGCTCCTCAGCCTGGCGCTTTGACTCTGCCGCGACAGCCTTCTTCACGAGGGTGAAGAATACGAGTGCCGCGAGCACAAAGAACACGGCATTTAAAAGCAGGAAGACGGCAATCACTGAAGCCGCCATACCGTCAGGCAAAGACTTAAAGTTTGTGGACAGCAAGTCAAGGCTGCTGTCAAGTGCGGACACAGCCCCTTGCAGAACAAAGGCGCAGATGATGAAATACAGGACTATCTTCTTGCGAAGTTTTTTCATATCCTGCCTCCTTCTTTTTCATCATGCACTCCGTCTTCAAACCTGTAACCCAACCCGCGTATATTCGTAATCTTCGCATTCCCGATTTTCTCGCGCAGGTGGCTGATTGTGACCCGTATCGTGTTGTCGTCCACGACGTTTGCATCTCCCCAGCCACGCTCATAAATCTGCTCGGACGTGAAAACCCGGCGGGGCTGCTCCATGAACATCTCAAGCACGCGCAGCTCCACCTTGGTCAAGCTGTATGTCTTCACGCCGTCAGAGACCGTGCACTCATCCTTGTTGAGCACAAGGCCACAAGCGGAAAGGAGACTGCTTGCTCCTGCCCCTGATGTTGTGCCCGCCCCTGCATTCTGCACTGCATCCATCTTGCGCAGATGGGCCTTGACCTTCGCGACAACCTCCAGCGGCTCGAAAGGCTTAGGTATATAGTCGTCAGCCCCCAGGTCAAGCCCGAAGATGCGGTCTGAGAGCTGGGTCTTCGCGGAAATCACGAGCAGGGGAAGCAGATTCTTTTCGCCGTCTGTTTTGCCGCGCACAAGCTTTATCAGCTCGTAGCCGTTCATCTCCGGCATCATGATGTCCACGATTAAAAGGTCAACCTTCTCTTTTGCGAGAAACTGCGCCGCCTGCCTTCCGTCGAATGCTTCAAGGACGGTGTAGCTTTCCGCTTCCAGATAGAACTTCAGCAGGGACACAATTTCTTTCTCATCGTCCGCAACAAGTATTGTAGCCATCAGCAACTCCAGAAATCATAGAATTGGAAAAACGTAATGAAGAACGCTGCGTAGAAACTTACTGCCGCAGTGCAGTATCTTTTCTTGCGCAACAAGTATATCATGTTTGCCACAGATGATAAACACACAAGACCGGCCAACACCGCAGAGAAAACAGAGAACGGTCTGGAAAGGACGATTTGATCCGCACAAAACATCCTGTACAGGATGACTGCAATCACAGGCGGGATGGCAAGCGACAGGTTCGCAAGAATGGCCGTAGAAAGCTTTGTCTCCACCTTGCCCGATGCACTTCCCTTCCGGTTCCGCAGCTTCATCACGATTGCCATGATTCCTTTGACGAGGAGGACAACGAGGCTTGCAACTGCGAGGACTATCATAAGGATTATGAGCAGTAGCTTGGGAACAAAGAAAGCATCTCTGATATAATCGCAGCTCATCATCTCAAGGACAGGCCGTCCCTGAGAGCCTTTGCTCAGGTAGAGCAGGGCTGTCATTCCGTTGCCGTTGTCCATTATGTAGCGGTTGCCGCCCTTGTAGCTGATGCTTCCTCCGAAGCCTATCTTGAAAACATCAGGATTTTTTGTCCTGAACACGGGCATGAAGAACATGTACTGCGCCATGTTCATAAAGCCTTTCTTGAAACCGCGGCTCATTGTGTAAAAGCCACTTATATCGGCTGCCTGTTCTTGCGCCAGCGATGTGCTGTCCGTAAAATCAGCATCCCCGAACACGAGTGCAGGAAGTCCATAGCAAAAGGCAGATTCCCCACATTCGTTTGCCATAACCACGATGCCATCCCCGCTTTCCGGGTCAAACAAGAGGTTTGCCGTGCATCCTATCGTATTACCCCCATGTCCGAGCATTTGCCTCCCGTAAAATGCCGTCCACATTCCGTGGCAGTTCTTGGGCAGATCAGAATCTCCGAAGAAGGAAGTCGCCGAAAGGAAGGCGCGGTGTGTTTCCGCAGAGGCAAACAGGACGGACGATGGATTTGCGAGAGCCTTCGCAAAAACCACCATGTCACTAAGCGTGCTTATGACGGCTCCTGCCGGGTAAACATCCACATAAGAAACACAGGTTCCAAAATCCTCGCGCCCTTCGCTAGTTATGCTGTATGTCTTTAAAAGCTCACGCCTCTCCTTTGCCCAGACGTTGTCAGCGTGGCTTGCCGAGACTGCCGTGCGTGTCATTCCAAGTGGCTCAAGTATGTTCTCGTGCACATACTCGATATAATCCATCCCGCTCACGTTCTGGATGATAAAGGCGGCAAGGGCACACCCCCAGTTGGAATATGCTGTCATCTCCCCCGGCCTGTATACCTGCCGGGGCTGGAGCTTCTGCAATGTCTCGCCCAAGGGCTTTATGTCCTTTTCTTCTGCATTCTCATTCTGGTAGACACATTCCTGGAAACCCGCCGTATGATTCATAAGGTGGATCATCGTCACCTTGTCATCAAAAGCGAAATCTTTCAGAAAAGCCGAAGGAAGGTATTCGTGGATGTCAGCATCAAGGTTTATCATCCCCCTTTCCCATAGCTGCATCACGCTCACCCAGACAAGCAGCTTGGAGACAGATCCCCACTCATAGACAGTCTCAGGGCCGGCCTTGAGTTTTGCGTCAATGTCCGCATAGCCGTAATAGCCCTCATGGACGGTTTGGCCGCCATTAAACACGCCGACCGCGACAGAGGCAAGCCCCGCCTCTCGCTCACTGACAAACTGGCTGATTTTGCCGGAAAGAACAGAATCTGTCAGGGTCTGAGCTGCCGCAAACAAGGCTGCTTGGCTGAGCAGCAGCATGGAGCATAGCAAATACTTCTTCATTATTTCTTCTCCATTTTAGCAAATAGTAAACAACTGCCCCAAAGCAAAAGAAGTGCAAAACACATCGCACCCGCAAGAGCAAAGAGCATCCCTCCCCAGAAACCCGGAAGCTCCGGATCAAGGGCGCACAGCATGAAAAGCTGCGTGAACGGAAAGAGCCGTGCAGGAAGAGACTGCAATGCATCTGTCCCCCCGGCCTCCAGTATGGCTTCTGCCACACTCCAAAAGCCGAGCACGACAATCAGGTTCACAATGCAGGACATGCCCTCGCTTTTCACGACAAGGCAGAGCGGCAGCACGATGCCGAAAGCCGCCGAGCATACTGCCGAATACGCAAGAATCCAGATGATTGTTTTTACCACCAGGATGCCCCCTCCAAAAGAAAGTCCTGGAATGAAAATGCCAATTGCGAACACAAGCAGAGACGGAACAAGGATACAGGTAAAGACCACAGCAATGAACCCCAGCATTTCCGCAAGCACAACGGAGAAGCTGCCGTTGCCGGATGCGATCGCAACCGACAGGAACCGCTCATGCACATCGTGCGTTATGCACCCAGACGCGTACAAACCGATAACAAGGACGAGCATGGAGGCTATGCGACTGGATGTCGCAATCGTAAGCTCTGCCGCCGACTGGATGCCGTCATGCAGGGATGACGGCAGATAGGCGAATGCCACAACCATGGCTATCGAGGCTATTATATAGAAGAAAATGTCTCTTGCCGTGCGACACATTTTCCACCGTATCATATTACGCATAGAAAGCCTCCGCTACGTTCCGGCCAGTTTCAGAACCTGTGAATAAGGACAGGTAATACTGTTCGAGCGTCATTCCGCCAGACAGCACCTGCCCTGCGCTCACGGTCGCAAGAATCCTTCCCCTGCTTATAAATATGTAGTCGCTCGCAAGCTCCTGCAGTTCCGTAAGGATATGGCTTGAAAGCAGTATTGTCACGCCGTCATCTTTCTGGAGGGACAGGAGAAGCTTGCGTACGGCAATCATCCCCAGGGGGTCCAGGCCGTTCACCGGTTCGTCAAGGATAAGAAGCTCCGGGGAGGAGACAAGGGCGGCAGCTATGCCGAGCCTCTGCTTCATCCCAAGCGAGAAGTCACGGACTTTCTTGCCGGCGGTGTCGCCAAGCCCGGTTCTGGCAAGAAGTCTGGGGATGCATGAGAAGTCACGGATTCCATACAGGAGGCAGTAGAGCGTCAGGTTTTCGGCAGCTGTCAACGCGGCATCAAAGACAGGATGCTCGATCATGCAGCCAGTACGCCCCCTGGTCCGGGCAAGTTCCTTTTTGCCACTCACGCCAAAAAGTTTCACGCTCCCGCTGTCAGCATTTGAAATCCCTGTGATTATTCGTAAGGTCGTGCTCTTCCCCGCCCCGTTCTCGCCGACGAAGCCGTAGATATGCCCGCGCTCAAGCGTGAATGAAACGTTGTCCAGCACAAGTTGTTTGCGGTAACGCTTTGTGATATTCTTAAGTTCCAGTATTCTCTCGCTCATAGGCCAAGAATACAGCCGTCGCGTTATCTGAAGAATCGAAAAGTATTATCTGAACATTAATTTTTCATCCCACTGCGCTGCATCCACGCGATATTCATCAAAATGAAATCCTTCACGTCACGGGCAAGATCCAGTTTCTTGGGTTTGATTTTAAGCTTTTTGAGTGCCTGGACAATCAGCGGGTTTGTCTGACAGCTGGTCAAATAGCTTGCGCCGTAGTTCATTACGGAAAGAAAAAGCGTGTCGGCCTGGTCTTCGGTAATTTTCAGTGCATACGCAAGCCGC
>CACYDQ010000334.1 GCA_902773215.1 uncultured Spirochaetaceae bacterium
ATGTTCGGAATTTCCTTCTCTCAGTTCCTCAAAAACGCGGAATAGCATCTAATTGAAAGTCTCCCGCCGCTTTTCATGCTAGAGTTACGGCAAGGAGCAGCTTGATGAAAAGATTTGATTCAAACACGCCGATCGCTTTCAAGACCGGGACGCATAACATCGTGCCCGACGCGAATTTCAACTTCCAGCTGAACCGCGTCATCTTTTGGGACGGCGGGGATGAAGAGGAAGTCTGCCGCGAGTGCGGAGGAATCAAGACGAGCGAGGACTGGACGCGTACGCTCACAGCCTTGGAACGGAAGGCTCACGATGAAGGCCGGACGCAGAACGAGATTGCCTATGCCCGCATGGCAGAATTCTTCATGTACGATTCCGACCCGCAGAAACAGGTCCAGTACGAAAAGGCCGCAGCCCTCTTCTATGAGTATTATGCGGATTATTTTGAGAGCGGCAAGGTCAGCCGTCATGCCGTCCCTTACCAGACGGGGTCGCTTCCCGTACTGGTCGCGAAGGCTTCTGACAACGGCGGCGGGACCTCCCGTGGTGCGGTGTTGTTCCACGGAGGAAACGACAGCTACTTTGAGGAGCTCTTCTTTCCCATGCTCTATCTGGCGCAGGGCGGCTTCGATGTCTACCTTTTTGAGGGGCCGGGGCAGGGCGGTGTCCTCCGCGTGCAGAACATGAAGTTCACGCACGAATGGGAGAAGCCCGTCTCCGCCATCCTCGACTACTTCAAGCTTGAGGACGTGGCTATCATCGGGGCCTCGCTCGGCGGCTACCTTGCCCCGCGGGCGGCGGCATTCGAGAAGCGGATAAGCCGCGTCATCGCATGGTCGATTTTCCCCGACTTCTTTCATGTCGTCCTTTCCGATCATCCGGGGAACGTCGCGTCCGTCATCGAGAAAATCCTTTCCTCGCCATTCCGCGGAATCATGAACGGCTTCTACAAGAAGATGATGAAGACGGACGAACTGGTGCGCTGGAACCTCCTGCACGGCATGTACGCATACGACGCGAAAACACCGATGCAGTACATTGAGCGGATACGGAAATTCACCCTGCACGGGATAGCGGACAAAATCACGCAGGACGTGCTGGTGCTGGGCGCACGGGAGGACCACTTCATCCACCCCCGCCTGTTCCATGAGGAATACGACCTGCTTGCCAACGCCCGCTCGCTCACGCTCAGGCTGTTCAGCGAGGAGGACGATGCGGGCGGCCACTGCAACGTGGGGAACTCCAAGAAAGTGCTGGACGCGATGCTTTCGTGGCTTTGCGAATAGGGAATCAGTATTGCCGATGCCACCGACCTGCGGCAGAGACATTCGGACGAGGGGATTTGATGGCTGATTGACCCGTTGCAAATCCCTGCATTTTTATGCTAAAGTGGAGTGGTACTCCATTTTAGCATAAAATAGGTGGTTTTTATGGGCTACATACAGAGGCATATCGCACGTCCCCTGCACCAGATGCTCTCGCAGTTCAAGGTCGTGCTTGTAACGGGGCCGCGTCAGGTCGGGAAGAGCACGCTGCTGAAAAACGAGCTTGCAGGATATGAGTATGTGACGCTCGACGACATGACGGAGCTTGAGCTTGCCCGAACGTCGCCGTCGGTCTTTTTTAAGAACCATAAGCTGCCGCTGATAGTCGATGAGGTGCAGTATGCCCCGGAGCTTTTCCGTCAGATAAAATTTGTCATTGACAAAAGTGATGAGAAGGGGCAGATATGCCTTACAGGTTCCCAGACCTATGCCCTCATGCAGAACGTGAGCGAGTCCCTTGCGGGAAGAATCGGGATTCTGGAGCTTGAGGGGTTTTCCGCCCGCGAAACAGGCGGTGTGGATTTCTACAAGCCTTTCCTTCCCGATTCTGAATATACCGGGGAACGGGGCGGGAAAATCGTCCCCTACGACGGAATCTGGACTCGGATATTCACTGGTTCCATGCCTGAAATGCAGAACGAGGGGATGAACTGGGAATTCTTCTACCGCTCTTATATAAAGTCCTATATCGAGCGGGATGTCCGAAGCCTTATGAATGTAAAGGACGAGTCTGTGTTCTATAAATTCATGGTTGCCCTTGCCGCCCGCACGGGCTGTCTCTTCAATGCCGCGGATGTTGCGAATACAATCGGTGTGTCGCTGAAAACCGTACAGAGCTGGGTTTCAATCCTTGAGGCTTCCGGGATTGTCTTTTTCCTGCGGCCCTACGAGAACAACCTGCTCAAGCGGGTCGTGAAGACACCGAAGCTGTATTTCTATGACACGGGCCTTGTCTGCAACCTCGTCGGCTGGGACAATCCCAAGGTCGCACAGAACGGGGCGATGGCAGGAGAGCTTTTCGAGACTTTTGTCGTCAGCGAGATTGCAAAAAGCTACCTGAATGCGGGAAGCGACACGCATACCTTGTTCTTCTACCGGGACAGCAACCAGAAAGAGATAGACCTGCTCATTTCCAAAGGAGGTCTCCTGTACCCGGTCGAAATCAAGAAATCCGCTCAGCCTTCGGTTTCGATGGCAAAGAATTTCCCGGCGATACGGCAGCTTGACAGCTTGCAGGGAGGAACAATCCTGTGCCAGTGCGAACGTCAGCTTTTCTTGAGCGACAGCGTGCAGTGCCTGCCGCTGGAGTACGTGTAGATTGTGGATGGATGCAGGACGAACACTTTGCATCCACCGCTTGTTCCTTTGATTCTCCCTAAAAAACTCTGGTTAGTATTGACAAACTTTTCATTACAGGGTATCTTCTTTGTTGTAGTTAGTTTTATCTAACTACAAGGAACGGAGAGGCATGCCCATGAGCTTTGACCAGACGGTAATCCACTTTGCGGCCCCGACAATCTGCGGCATAAAGCCGGCAAACTTGTTCTCGGTACGGAAGGAGTATTTTTCCGTGCCAGAATTTACGCGCTGGAAGAAGACCCTCGCGGAACGGGGGATTTCTGCCGATGCCGTCAGGTCGGGAAGAAACAGCTTCCTCATACTCGTCTACAATCTCCACTGGCTCAGGAAGCTGCTTGCGGATTCCTTGGTCCGGGCCTACATGGATGGCAAGGGCTATGCCGACTGCCCGTCCGCGCGAACGATTATTGTCCGCCTCCTCGGACGGTTGCGGGATACCACCTGCTTTCCCCATGAGGTCGGAATCGTCCTGGGCTATCCCGTTGTGGACGTGATGGAATTCGAACGCTGTGGCGGACGGAACTGCAAATACTGCGGATGCTGGAAGACCTATTCCGATGTGGAATCTGCCAGGTGCTGCCAGTGCAAGTTCAAGGAATGCAGCTGTTTGTGCAGGAAATGGTTCGA
>CACYDQ010000335.1 GCA_902773215.1 uncultured Spirochaetaceae bacterium
CGATGACGGGACCGCCACCCAGATGTCCATCTCCCTGCGCCCCAAGAGCGAGGTGCAGCTCGCCTACGATGATGCCAAGGAGGCCCTGCAGAAGGCAAAGGCATCGAATGCTTCCGCCGAGGAGATAGCCGCCGCGACCAAGGCGTTCAAGGATGCGAAGAAAGCAAAGAAGATGGCTCCTCCTGACTCCAAGAGGCAGCAGGATACCCTCTATGAGGTTAAGAAAATCACTGAGGCGGCATGTAAGGGACATAATCTTTCCTACAAGTTCTACGGTGATCCCGTGGTCTCGGACAACTGCAAGAGCTTCATGCTCTCAGACCTGCTCCGCCTTATCCCGCTCGTCATCGTCGTCGTCATAATCACGCTCTACCTGAGCTTCCACACGGTGGACGGAACGATTCTGCCCTTGCTGACGGTCCTTATGTCCACGATAATGTCATGCGGACTGATGGGCCTCTTCCATTTCACCTTTACGCTCGTCGCGAGCGTCATCCCGGTCGCGCTCATCGCGGTCGGCTCCGCCTACGGAATTCATGTTCTGACCCATTACTATATAGAGCTGGGCAACGTTGAGGGTGAGATGACCCGGGAGCTCTACGAGAATGCGATTTTCAAGGGCCTCAAGGAAGTCTTCGTCGCGGTCCTCCTCGCGGGAATCACGACCATCGTCGGTTTTGTCTCGCTGATTACGAGCCCCCTTGAGCCCCTCCACAGCTTCGCGATTTTCGCCGCCGTCGGAGTCGCCCTCGCCCTGCTGCTTTCTGTGACCGTCATCCCGGCCCTGCTCCTGATGAAGTCCTACAAGAACCTCAAGAAGCATAACCGCATAGAGCAGCTGACCGACAAGGTCCGGCAGAAGCTGGATCGCGCCCAGCAGATGCGCGGCGGAAAGTCCGTCTCTGAGGCGAGCGGAGACACCCTCTACAGCATCTACAAGTTCTTCTGTGGTACGAGGGTCCGCCTTGTGATAACCTCGCTCGTCATCGTCGTCATGTCCATCACCGGCCTGCTCAAGCTGCATGTGGACACCTCGCTGATAAGCTACTTCCCCAGGAACTCGCAGCTCCGTACCGACATCGACTACGTGAACAAGGAGTTCGCGGGTACCAACAGCGTCTACTTCAACATCACCGGGCAGGAGAAGGGCGACATAACGAACCCCGAGCTGCTCAAGGCCGTGGACGACCTGGAGATTTACCTGAAGGGCAAGTACCCGGAAGTCGGCAAGCTGATTTCCCTGACGACCTTTATCAAGAGGATAAACCAGGTCTGGCACGTTCCTGCGACACAGGCGGCCGCTTCGGACGACCTTGCGGGCAGCTCCGGCGACGAGTTCCTGGACTCCGGCTGGGGTGACGACGCATTTGGTGCCGACTCTTTCAGCGATGACAGCTTCGGCGATGAAGGCTCCCTTGCTTTCGGTGACGATGCGTTCGGCGATGAGGGCTCGCTGGACTTCGGCGACGATGCCTTCGGAGATGACAGCTTCTCGTTCGACTCCGTGGACTCCGGCGACTCAGCTGCCCCCAGTGACTGGGTGGACCCGAATGTGGGATACGCCGCTGCCCTGTCCCACGAGGTGACCGGCAAGGAAATCCTCGATATGTTCCGCAAGGCCTATGTCGCCGCAGGCGGCAGGACGGCGAGCGTGGACAAGATCGTCGACGAGCTGATGAAGCAGATGAATTACAACGGCATGGCCTACTACGAGGTCCCCTATGACCCCGCCAAGTACCCCGTGAACACCCGGGAGGAGCTTTCCGGCGTCGTCAACGGCTACCTGACCCTGCTCTCCGGCTCCCTGGAGCGTTTCATCGACGATGATCTCAGCCCCAAGGAGATGCGCATGACCTGCCAGCTCAGGGAGCATTCCACCGAGGTTTCCGGCAGGATTATCGCCGACGTGAAGCAGTATGCCGCTGAGCACTTTCCTGCCGGCTACACTGTGGAGGCGACCGGTACGGGCGAGATGGAGCACCGGATGACGCAGATGATTATCAACAGCCAGACCATGAGCCTTGTCGTGTCGCTTTTGTCCGTGTTCCTCATCATCACCCTGTCGTTCAAGTCCGCATGGGCGGGTCTTCTGGGCGCGGTGCCGCTCGCCTTTGCCATCATGCTGAACTACATGACGATGGGCTTCGCCAAGATAAACCTGGACTTCATAACGAGTATCATCGCGTCGGTGGTCGTCGGCGTCGGAATCGACTATACGATTCACTTCCTGACGACCTACCGGGAGGAGCGGAGCAAGACCCGCGACCTCATCGAGGTGACCAAACGGACCTTCAAGAAGAGCGGCCACGGCATCGTGACGAACGCGCTTGCCGTCGGTCTGGGCTTCATCGTCCTCTGTCTGTCCAAGTTCGTCGTCCTGCGCTACATCGGAATCCTCGTCGCCATCGAGATGATTGCGTCGAGCTTCCTTGCCATGACGATTATCCCCGGAATCCTCAACTTGACCGATCCCAAGTTCATGCGCCCCAAGGTGGAGCCCAAGGCTGTGGTCGTCACGGACGAGGACGAAGAGGAATAAACACGGGAATTGCCTTCCCGCTTGTCCGGACGGCGGGGAGACGTGAAAAAATAAAAAAAAGATTGGCGGATTGTGTAACCATGCTATAGTCAATTCGTTTAATCTTTTGAACACACAAAGGGGAAAGACAGAAAGCACGGTGTGCCGCTTTCCCCAAAGAAAATGAAATCATTGTTGAAGAGGAGATTCGACCATGAAGAAGATTTCTAAGAGCTTTGTTGCTGCTGCTTTTGTCCTGACGGC
>CACYDQ010000336.1 GCA_902773215.1 uncultured Spirochaetaceae bacterium
CGAGGTTCTTGAGCGTGAGCGAGCCGTCCTCGCCGACGAAGATGCCCCACTTGATGCCTTTCTTGTCGGTGACGGCGTACTGCTTGTTCATCTTGGCTGCGTCGGGGAAGACTTCGACGGCGACACCCCGCTCGCGGAGGGCTGCGGCGGCCTTGACGTAGGTCACTGCAAGGTTCGCATTCTGGTTGAAAATCTCCGCGTCAATGTAGCTGCCCCTTCCTTCGGCAAGTCCCAGCTGGGACAGCCCGGCAATCAGGCGGTCAAGCCCGATGCTTGCCCCGACCCCGGGTATCTTGTCCTTCATGTAGAGACCCGCGAGGTTGTCGTAGCGTCCACCTGAGCAGACCGAGCCGATGGAAGGCAGTTCGTCCAGGAAAGTCTCGTAGACCACGCCCGTGTAGTAGTCCAGTCCCCGCGTTATGGAGGGGTCAAGCACGTAGGATGCGGAGATGCCGGTCGCGTCCATCATCGCGCGGATTTCCTTCATCCGCCTGGAGTCCTCGGCCTCGCCTCCCGCAAGCTCCTCCAGATGGGCGAGGGTGGCTTCCCAGCCGTCCTTGCCCTGTATGTAGTCCAGTATGAGGTCCGCTGACTGGCTGCTCCCCGTTATCTCGGCGAGCTCTTTGGCGACCTCGTCCTTACCGACCTTGGCGAGCTTGTCCACCACGCGGAGGATGTCCTCGCTCTTGTCGGTGCAGCTGATTTTGGCAAGGAAGCGGTTAAAGATGCCCCGGTGGTTCACGTGGATCGTCACCTTTTCCACGCCGATTTCGGCGAGGGCGGCTTTCATCAGCTCAAGGATCTCAAAGTCGGATGCGGCGGAATCGCTCCCCACGCAGTCAAAGTCGCACTGGACGAATTCCCGGTAGCGGCCTGCCTGGGGCTTCTCTCCCCGCCAGACCTTGGCGATGTGGTAACGCTTGAAGGGGAAATAGAGCTCCTCGCGGTGCTCCGCCGTGAAGCGGGCGAAGGGCACGGTGAGGTCGAAGCGCATGGCAACGTCCCGCCCCCCCTTGTCTTCAAAGCGGAAGACCTGCTTTTCGGTCTCGCCGTTGCTCTTGCGGAGCAGGATTTCCGTGTATTCCAGCACGGGGGTGTCAATTGGCACGAAGCCCCGCGACCTGTATATCTTGGTCAGTTTCTCAATCAGCGACGAGCGCAGAATCTCGTCCTTGGGCAGGGAGTCCCTGAAGCCCTTCAGGACCTTTGGCTGTATAATCGTTTCCATGCCCTGCATTTTAGCAGAGATGGAGCGAAAATACAATAAGCATACTCGGGCCTATTCGGTCTTGAACCTCTTGATGTCTGCGCCGAATCGGGTTATCGTGCTGTCCATCTCCTCCACGCTGGAATCCAGCTGGCCGCCGCTCTTGACGACGCTCTGTGCGCTGTCGGACATAGCGGCCATGCTGTCGCGGACTGCCTCCACGGAGTCGCGCAGGCGGTTCATCTCGTCCAGAACCTGGCTGCTGCCCTCGGCCATGCGGGCGGATGCGCCGCGCACGTCAGCGGTGTTCTTGTCCATGCTGGAAAGCGAGCCGATGATGCTGCGGGACCCTGTGTTCTGTTCTTCCAGGGATTCCCTGATGGAACGGACCAGGCCGTCCGTCTCGTGGATGCGGACTGACACGCCGGAGAACGCCGCGCTGGACTCCTGGGAGGCCGACACAATCTCTCCGATGCTGTCCTGTATGTTCTTGAGCTGGTCGCCGATTGTCTTGGACTGGCCGGATGAGGTTTCCGAGAGCTTACGGATTTCGTCGGCAACGACCGCGAATCCCTTTCCGGCTTCGCCCGCATGGGCGGCTTCGATGGCGGCGTTCATCGCGAGCAGGTTTGTCTGCTCGGCGATGGATGCTATGGCGGTGTTAGCTTCCTGAAGCATCTGGGACTGCTGCTCAATCTGGGAAATCCGTTCGTTGACCCGCTCTTGCTTGGCCATGCCGCTCTGGGCCTCCTTGTCCAGGAGGGCGAAGGATGTGGCCATTGTCTCCATGGAAAGGCTTATCTGCTCGATTCCTTTGACCAGCTGGCTTATGGCGGCGGACGAGTCGTGGATGCTCCTGCTCTGGGAGTCTATCATGTCATTGACCGTGGATATGCTGGAGACGACCTCCTTGACGACGGAGGCGGTCTCCTCGAAGCCCGCGGCCTGGCTCTCTATCTGCTGCTGGACACTGCCGATGCTCGTGCGGATGCTCGTCATGGAATCCGACACGGAGGAGACGCTGGACTTCATTGTCTCGGAAACCGTGTCCAGCTGGATGCCGGTCGCCTTGAGCCCCCGCATCATTCCTTGCATCTTCTCCATGAAGGCGTTGAATCCGTCTATGATGGCGTGGATGGACTGGAAGGGGGTGCGGATGTCCGTGTCCAGGCGGCGGGTCAGGTCCGCGTCGCCCGAGGCGATGTTCCTGACCGTGTTCTGCACCTCCCCGAGCGGCCGGAAAAGGCTGGTCATCGAGTAGGCGATGAGGATGACGACCGCCAGAATCAGGACGATGGCGAAGGGGATGACGGCATTCCTCAGCAGCTCGGCCATGGTGAACGGCTTGTAGAGGACCATCGTCCAGGCGACTGAGGGAATCTCCTTGAGGAGGTACTCCCCTGTCAGGGTGTTGAAGCGTATCTCGTCTTTGGGGAAGAGCTCCTTGCCTTCAAGTTCGGGCAGCTGGCTGGTTATGGTGACGTGCTTTTCCAGAAGGGAGGTGTCCTTTGCGCCGCTTATTTCTTTGTCGGCGTTGAAGAAGAACAGCTCTTCCCCGTTGCTTTTCTCCCGGTACATCTGGTCAACGAAGTCAGACAGCTCTATGCCGGTTCCGATGAGGCCTATGCCCTTGCCAGAGCTGTTCCGCACGATTGCGTCCACCCAGAGCATGGTCTTCTTGAGGGCTATGTCGTAGCTGACCATGAAGGTGTAGGGGATGTCCAGCGCGAGACAGGCGGGGAACCAGGAGTTGGCGGGGTCGGACTTGTCCAGCGTGTACAGGACCTTGCCGTTGGAATAGTAGAGCAGGTCATTGTCCGAGATGGAGAATGTGTTCTTGCCCTTGAAGTTCTGCCGGAATGCCTCAATTTCCGCCTGTGCCCGGCTCGCAAGCCCGGGATCGGAGGGGGTTTCCATATATTTGATGATTGTCGGCGAGAGCGCCATCTGCTGTGCCAGCTTCAGCTCCGAGTTCAGGTTCGCGTCGAAGCCGAGGCTGCGGATTTTTGCGAGCTGCGTAAGCTCCTTTTCGGTCTCCATGTGGAACATTGCCCTGGATCCACATACGACCGCGGCCAGTCCGAGCAGGACTGCCGCCATGGTGACTGCCACTGAAAGGCTTTTGTTATTTTTCATAACACTCTATTATAGCAGTATCTGCACGTAAATCAAGAGGTAATTTCTTTTGTGAGTTACTTGACATTTTTGTTAGCAAGGTCTATCGTAAGGTGTATTGGAGGAATAACAAATGCCGCTGACTATGGCAAATCCGGAGGAGCAGTTCCTTATAAAGAAAATCAACGGAAACGAGGAGGTTCGCCGTTTCCTGGAGAATCTGGGCTTCGTTGCCGGGGCCTCCGTGACAGTCGTCTCCAAGATAGGGGAAAACCTCATCGTCCGGATTATGGACAGCCGCATAGCGGTGAGCCGGGAGATGGCGCAGAAAATCATCGTCTGACGGGGGAGGGGAGGATAATGCTTGGCACTGTACTTGTGAGTCTTGTCCTGCTGGCGCTTGTCGCCGCCATCATTTTTTCTCTGGTCAGGGGACGGAAGAAGGGCTCTCCCTGTGCCTCATGTGGCTGTGGCTGCGCCTCATGCGGGAAATCTTGCGGCCAGAGAGGCGGGAACTGACGGGATTTCTGATTTATTTCTTGAAAAAATAAGGATTGCCCCTTATAATAAAAGAGATGAAGCGGCTCTGTTTGTCACTGGCTTTCCTTTCCCTTGTGATTTTTTCTCTTTCGGCCCAGAAGAGGCAGGTAAGGGTTGCGTATTATCCGGTGAAGGGCTTTCAGGATTATGATAGGGATTCCGGCCTGTACTCGGGGTATTGCTATGAATACCTGCTTGCGATACGGCAGTATGCAGGATGGGACTATGCTTTTCTCAGGGTTGACAGCATGGGAGAGGCCCTCAGTCTCGTGGAAGAAGGGAATGCCGACCTGATAGCGGGTGTGCCGAGAGTATTTCAGTCTGATGACAGGCTTTGTTTTTCCGTGCGCGGCATCATAAATTCTTCCACGCGTCTGGTTGCAAACCCCGACAAGAGCCGCTTTGCCTACGGGGATTATAAAGGCTTCTACGGGATGCGGATCGGGATTCCTGCCGACGGGGATAACTTCACGTCGATTGTGCGTAATCTTCGCAATTTTGCCTCTGATCACAGCTTTTTCCCCGAGATTGTTTCTTTCGCGTCCGAGGAGGCGTGCGAGGCCGCGCTGTATTCCGGGGACATAGATGCCATGCTCAAGAACAGCATAGAGAAGACCAATTTCTATGCCGTCGCTGATTACCAGTTCGAGGACTTGTTCTTTGCGGTCAACAGGGAGAAGACCGAGATACTGGAAGAACTGAACAACGCCCTCATTGAGATAGACAGGGTTATCCCGACATACCGCTCTGACTTGGAGAGACGTTACTATACGGTGGAGCGGCGGGCCTCGTTCAACCCGAGCTTTTATGAGTCGGTTTTCCTGTCCAAGAGGAACGTCGTCAACGTCGGCTGTACGAGGACGTGGTTTCCTCTGGGCTACTTCGAGGGCGATCGTTTCTGTGGCCCCCTTGCGGACATATATTACCTGATAAGCCAGGAGACCGGTCTGAGGTTCAAGTATATCCCCTATGACACCTATGTCGATATGCTTGCGGCTTTCTCCCGGGGAGAAGTGGACGTACTGTGCGAGATGCCGTTTGATTTCCGTTATGCGGAACGTTACAATGCGAGCTTGTCGCGGGAGATGACGTCCATGAGCGTCATAGAGGTGCGCCGCTTGCCCGGGCAGGAGACGGAGCTTGAGGTAAAGGACGATAAGAAGCGCCTGGTCTGTGCGGAGCTTCCTGGTACCTATACGGGAGAGCTTGCCCGCATGTCGCTGGGGGACAGCTACGACTACAAGACCTGCAAGACCGTCAAGGAATGCATCGATTCGGTTGTGTCCGGCGAGGTCGACATGACCTTCCTGTCAAGCTATCAGGTCGCGGCCTATCAGGCTAATCCCAAGTATAATACCCTCTCTTATACGGTCATGCCGGAGCTGCAATATTCGATATGCATTGGTGTCAGGAATGCCTGCGATCCCCGGCTCCTTTCGATTATTTCCAAGGGCCTTGCCATCATCGGGCAGGACAGGGCGAACGACCTCTTCCGCTCCTCCGTGCAGGAGGCGTACGGGGTGAGCCTCCTGACCTATATTTACCGGTCGCCCTTCCTTTTTGCCGGGATAATCATATTCATTGCGATTCTTCTTGTCATTATCCCCATGTCGATTATCTATTTTAAGTCCTTGAACCGCAAGAACAGGGATTTACGCAGGGCGAACAACGCCAAGACCGAGTTCGTCAGCAAGATGAGCCACGACATACGCACACCGCTCAACGGCATCCTCGGCATGACCTATCTGGCAAAGGCCGAGACAAATCCGCCTAAGACAGGCGAATACCTGGACAAAATAGACCTGAGCGGGCATTTCCTCCTGAGCCTGGTCAATGACATACTGGACATGAACAAAATCGTGGGGAAGAACTTTGACCTGCACCCCGAGCCGTATCCTTTCGAGGAGTTCAAGTCCTACATCGTGGCAATCATAGCCCCGCTCTGCCTGAAGAAGGGGATTGCGTGCATCATCGACAATCTGGAGCTTGACGGGGCTCTGCTCGTGGACAGGCTCCGCTTCAACCAGGTCTTTGTCAACCTTCTGTCGAATTCCGTCAAGTACACCAAACCCGGAGGCCATGTTCATCTCTGCTACGCCAACGTGTCATCGGACGACAAGACCTTCATCGGCGAGATTATCGTCGAGGACAACGGCATTGGAATGAGCGAGGAATTCCAGAAGAGGATGTTCGAGCCGTTTACCCAGGAGAAAGACACGATGGCCAACATGGGAAGCGGCCTGGGGCTTTTCATTGTCAAGCAGCTGGTGGAGTCGATGGGCGGCTCCATCCGTGTGGAAAGCAAGCCGGGGCGGGGGACTCGTTTTATCGTCAGCCTGTCGCTTGAGCTGGTACCCATTACGAAGGAAGCCCCGCTTGTCCAGGAGGACATGGACCTCTTGGACGGTCTCCGTGTCCTTCTGTGCGAGGATAACGAAATAAATGCAGAGATAGCCTCGCAGATGCTTGAACGGCGCGGCGTGACCGCAGATGTCGCCGAGAACGGGAGAGTCGGTCTGGAGAAGTTTGAGTCGAGCGAGGTCGGGTACTATGACCTCATACTGATGGACATACGGATGCCCGTGATGGATGGCTTCGAGGCCGCGAAAAAAATACAGCAGCTGGACAGGAGCGATGCAAAGGAAATTCCGATTATCGCCTTGACCGCAGACGCATACCTGCAGGACGAGGAGAAATCCACGAGCTGCGGCATGGTCGCGCACATAGCAAAGCCTGTCAATGCGGACAATCTCTATGAGACAATCGAACGCTGTATCAAGGCCCGCAACAGGGTCAGATCCTATGCATCGCGCTGAACACGCGCTCGTTCATGACGTTACATTCCACGCCGAGTTCGGCGCAGCGTGCCGTCAGGTCTTTCCGCGCGCTGTCTATGTCGGTATCCGCGTTCTCGAAGTCAACCATCATCATCATGACGAAATTCCCGCTGAGGATGGTCTGGGTGATGTCCACGATGTTTATTGAATGTCCTGCGAGGTAGGCGGAGACCTTGGCGATGATTCCCACCTTGTCTCCGCCGACGACTGTGATTATTGCTTTCATATACGGCGTATTTTAGCAGAAAGCGGGGGGCATTTCAATATCTACTTTGATGTGGCCTTCCACACTCCCTGCCAGTCTGAGGGCGGATCCGCCATGAGCTCCTCGCATTTTGCCGAATAGAAAGAGGCTGGCGGATCCTGCTCCTTTGTGGAGTCGAACACGGCCTTTGCCCCGGCGAAGTCACCAGCATAGAACAGATCGCGCCCTTTGTCAAAGGAGCCGATGAGCTCTTTTTTGGCGGCGAAGACTTCTTCTGTCATGGGCTCATAGACCGTGACGGCCTCCTTCTTGCCCACAACGGCAACACGGGCCAGCTCCCTGAAGCGCAGGGTACATCCATGCGCCAGCGCGCTTTCCATCGTGGCCTTGGAACACATCGTATAGGTGCCGAACTGCTTGTTCAGCCCCTCCAGGCGGGAGGCAAGGTTGACGCTGTCGCCAAGCATCGTGTAGTCAAAGCGGTTGGACGAGCCCATATTGCCTACGACGGCATGGCCGGTGTTCATCCCTATCCGCTGGTAGAATTTCTTGCCCGTCATCTTGTGCAGGTCCGTGCGGAGCTCGTCAAGCCTCTTCTGGCATTCCATCGCCGCGCTAAGAATCCGCGCGGCATGGTCTTCCTGGTTGGCAGGGGCATTCCAGAAGGCGATAATGGCATCTCCCTCATATTTGTCGATTGTTCCTCCCGACTCCAGTATGATGGAGCTCATCTCGGAAAGGTAGAGGTTCAGCACCTCCGTCAGCTTGGTCGGGTTCTTGGAAAGGCTCTCCGAGATGCTTGTGAAGCCCTGTACGTCGGAGAAGAAGATGCTGATCTCCCGCTCCTCACCGCCGAGCCTGAGGCTGTCAGGGTTGCTTATCAGCTGGTCTATGACTGCCGGGCTCAGGTACTGGGAGAAAGCTGCCTTGATGAAGCGTTTCTGCCTTCCTTCGAGCATGTAGGTCAGCGCGAGCTGGAGCAGGAAGGAGAACGCGAAGCTTGCGAGCGGGGCGACGAGCAGGATATACCAGCCCATGACGAAAAGTGCGAAGGAGCCGCCCGTTATGAGGAACAGCCCCAATATGACCGTACCTATGGCGGACAGGACGTTGCCCAGGCTGCTCTTCCGTGCCTCCGTAAAGCTTATTGCGAGGATGCCGAGGATGCTTGCCAGCACTATCCATGCAACGGAGCCGGGGATGGGAACTGTCCGCATGAAGTCGCCGGACAAGTAATTGTCCAGCTCCGTGATGTGTACCCCGCAGCCCGGGTAGACCTGCGAAATCGGCGAAGAGCAGATATCGAAGAGTCCGGGCGCGTAGTAGGCGTAGTAGACATAGGCTCCCTCAAAGCTTTCCGGGGGAATCAGAGGCTCATTGCCGGCCTTGTAGTCGTAGTAACTCTGGAGCACGTCGGAGGCACGGTAGGGATTGTAGACGTCGAGGCCTGACCGGTAGCGGAGGAGCAGGGTCTCCCCCTTCTCGACGGGGGAGGAGGCCTTTATTTCGTCTATCGACATCCCCGATATGAGGAGGGGGGCGATTCCGAGCGAGGGGTATTCGCCGTCATCGCTGACGAATGAAATCCTTCCCCGCCGCATCACGTCGTCGCTGTCCTTCGCGCTGACCGTGGTGCCGATGACCCCCGCGCTCTCGCGGATTGAATCGACCGGGAAGATGAGATCGTCCGGGGAGCTTGAGGCATCGTCCGCGTACATCGCATGGACGACCTTTCCGTATTCGGCGCAGGCATCCGCGAAGGCATTGTCGTCCGCGTCCCCGTAGACCGAGGGCTCGGTAAAGAGGACATCAAATGCGATTGCCTCGGCATTGCCGATGTTCATGTACTTCACGATGTCGCCGAGGGCAGCGCGGGGCCAGGGCCAGCCCCAGCCCATTTCCCGCCGGGCCCAGTTTATGCTCTCCTGATCTACCGTGATGAAGCAGATATCCTGTGACGGATAGCTGTACGGCGCGGCGAACTTGGTCCGGCTGTCAAAGGTCTTGTTCTCCAGGAAGGAGAAGAGCCCGGAGAAATGCAGGATGGTGATGGCGAGCGACACGCCGATGATTATGAGGACCGAACGGAAGTATTTCATATTTACCGTATTCCCTGTGTTTTTTCGAATCGGGCCGTACGGACTTTCCTGTTGTACTCCTTCTTGTATTTCTTCAGGTCGCCCTTTATGTTCTTGATTCTGGATGCGGCGTCCGGATGGTTCTTGCAGAAGCCGGTCGTCTGTCCCTCTTCCTTGAGTTTGAGCAGGTTCAGCATGTCCTGCATCGCTTGCGGGTCATATCCTGCATCGCTCATCAGGGACAGGGCCTTCTTGTCTGCCTGGAACTCCTGCGTCTTGGAGTAGCCGGAAGTCGCCAGCTCTTCTACCATGACATCGACGTTCACGCCCAGATCGGCGAGAATCCGCGCGTTTCCGCTGTGAGGAAGCTCATCCCCGACGGCTTTGATCAGCTCGTTCGTCGCCCTGTTGGACTTTATTGCCTTGACGCTGTGTCCCAGCTGGATGTGGGCTATCTCGTGCGCGATGACCGCCGCGAGGGCATCCTCATCCCCGGCGCACTCCATGAGTCCCCTCGTGATGAGGATGTGGCCGCCCGGGGAGGAGATGGCATTCACCTCGTCCGTGTCCAGGATACCGACATAGTAGCCCTTGTAGAGCAGGGGCATGTCGGATGCCTGGGTTATTGCGGCACAGATTTTGTTGGCGTATGCCGTCGCCGCCTTGTTATCGTAGAGCTTGTAGTTCTTCAGGACTGTCCCGGCGACCGCGCGCCCGATGTAGTACTGCTGCTCGGGAGTTATTTCCTCGGTCACTGCCGCGATGGAGGAGGATGCCTTGGAGACCTCGTTCCCCGCGTTCTGGACTGACCCCGCAATCTTCCTGAAGCCGTCGAGTCCGTCTGCGGGAACCGTGCCCTGGACGAAAGCCGCGAGGATGGCGCTGCTGATAAGTGCCTGCGTTCTCGCCCTCATTACTCTGCCTCCTTGAGCTTGCCTTCCTTTATGAACGCCTGCCGCTCGGCATCGGAGACAGTGTTGCCCTCGATGATATCGACCGCAGCGTTGTCGGTATCCCAGGACGAGGCATCCCGGTTCTCGAAGCCTTCGGCGAATCCCTTTCCTGCCAGGGAAATCTCGTTCGCATCGGTCTTGACGGACTTGCCCGCGACAATCTTGCGTTTAGACAGGGCTGAGCTGCTGACCCAGCCCTTGACGGACGGGGAAGCCTTGGGAGAGACCTGTGTCCATTTGCCGGATTCCTTTATGAGCGTCAGCTCGTCGCCGTAGCTGACCGTCGCGATTGTCTTGGACGTGTTCGATGATTTCTCTTTGATGGCGAGCGACTGGACAGAGACATAGCGGGAGGCCCCGGCGGCGAACGCCGAGACAGCGATGCTTGCAGCAAGAACTGCTATGAACAATCTTTTAGACATATAAAAGCCTCCATATATTAGATAAGGCATATTATATGCGCGTTTAGCCTTGTGTGCAAGGCTTATGGGGGAGAGCTAAGAAAAGTCTTATTTTTGGCGGAACTCTGCCTTGAGTTTCTCCGGGCAGACTTCCCTGACGAGCGCCTGGGCGAGGATTTTCGCCGGGTCAATCTTCGTTATGGGCATGCGGAGGCGGCCCATCGCGAGCGGTATCTCCGTGCAGCCCATGATGAAGGTGTCGTAGCCCTGGGCGACCATCTTCTCCGTGACGATGCGGAAGTTCTCCACCGCCTGGTCGGTTATCGGGTTGGAGCAGGCCTTTATGCCGTAGTCCCGGTTGTATATCGCCTCCCAGATGAGCTTCCTGTCCTCCTCATCGGGCTCTACTATCTGCTTCTCACCGTCAGGGTCAAAGAACGTGTGGTAGACACCGGAGTAGTAGCTTCCGGCCGTCGCATAGAGGACAACTTTTTTGCTCTTGACGTTCTCCCGCACCCACTTATAGGTCTCCTCGACGATATTCATCAGCGTCACGTCGAAGCCGTTCATTTCGATGAACCTCCGCACCTGGTTCATGATGATAGGGGAGTGGGCGGTGTTGCAGGGAATCGCTATGTGGGTTGCTCCCGCCTCCGCGAGCTTCTGTATAACGTACTCGATGCCCGTGCAGGGGTTCTCCGACTCCGGGTGCAGGATGTAATAGGTCCTGTCCGGAATCAGGCGGGAGGCCGAAATCATGATGACATCGGGGTAGTCCTGGTCGCTTTTCGCGTCAACGCAGTCAAAGACTTTCCGCTCCAGATCCATCCCGGCATAGGGGCCCATGCCGCCCACTATGCCTATCGCTTTCCTATTTCTTGTCAAATGCATACACTCCGTTCCACTTTTCGGGCGGGTTCAGCTTGAAGGCTTCCGCCCGTTCCTTGATGACTTCCGCAGCCTTGTCGTTCAGCCGGCGGATGACCGCAGACATATACTTGATGCAGTTGTCCCAGTCTCCTTCAAAGTAGTACTTGAGTCCCTTCTCGTAGCCCCGGTAGACCTTGAGGATATTCATATCCAGCTTGTTCTTCTCAGCCAGAAGCTCGTAGATATAGAGAGGCTTGGTTTTGCCCTTCACCGTAATCTTGTCGAGCATGCGGAACTCGAAGTCGTCCTTGACCAGGTCGTGGGTGACCGAGCTGATGATGATTTCCGTCCCGTAGTACTTGTTGATTCCCTCCAAACGGCTCGCGAGGTTCACGTTGTCGCCGAGAACCGTGTAGTTGATTCTCTCGTCCGATCCCATGTTGCCGACGACAACCTCGCCCGTGTGGATGCCGAAGCGGGTGCGGAACTTGGGCTTGCCCTCGCGTATCCATGCGTTGGACAGGTTAAAGCCCTGCATCTGGCAGGTGAGGGCTGAGCGGCAGGCAAGCTCCGCGTGCTGCTTGATGTCCATCTCGATCGGTGCGCCCCAGAAAGCCATGATGGAGTCGCCGATGTACTTGTCTATCGTGCCCCGGTTGCCCGAGATCGTGTGGGCGAAGAGGGAGAAGTAGTCGTAGAGGCGGTTCACGAGGTCTTCCGGCTTGGTTTTCTCGGATATGCCCGTGAAGTTCTCTATATCGGAGAACATCAGGGTCAGGGTCTGCTTCTTGCCCCCGATCTCCGCCTTCTGGCTGTTCCGTATGAGCTGGGTCACGAGGTCGGAGGGAACGTACTTCTTGAAGTTGACGAGGCCCTGTTTCATTCCCTCGAAGGATTCGACCATGTTGTCTATCTCTTTTATGCCGGAGTCGTGCATGACCACGCCGTCATCA
>CACYDQ010000337.1 GCA_902773215.1 uncultured Spirochaetaceae bacterium
AAACAAAGCGCGGGATATTTCCAGTGGAAAAAGCTAGAAGCAGGTGAAGTTGCCGAAGAAGCCCGAGGCGGAAGCCTCCTCCCCGGCAGCCTTCAGGTGATCCACGCTGCCCAGCTGCTGGACGCGGAATACGACCTCGCCTCCGGTCCGCTCCTCCGCCCCGAGGACGGTGACGGAGGTCGGGGCGACGAAGAATCCCTGCCAGAGCTGGAGGGGGCTGCATCCGACCAGATGAGAGATGATGGTGAACATCGAGCCCAGGTGGCAGACAAAGACGAGGTTCCGCCCGTCAAAGTCCTTCTGGGAAGGGGTCAGGTGATCCTTGAAGCCCTCGTCGTCGTAGTCCGTGTGGGGCAGGCAGTTGTATATCGCGCTGTCAAAGTCCAGCCGGTTGTAATCGTACTGGGCGAGCAGGGCATCAAAGGCGGAGCAGACCTCATGGTAGCGTTTGCCGATTTTCTCTTTCTTTGCCCAGCCAAGGGTTTCCCATGCGTGCCGGTCGAATGCCTTTTTCTCGCCGTAGTACTCCCGGGGCATCCAGTCCCAGCAGCAACGGAGCTGCTTGGTCTTGGGGTGCCGCACCCGGTAGTCAAACTCATGAAGCCAGTCCATTGTCTGCGCCTCGCGCCCCATCTTGATCAGGGCGGGCTTGAGCGTCTCCTGTGCCCGTCCGTATGGAGACACGTAGAAGTCCGTCACGTTCCACCCCGCAATGCGGTCCGCAAGGAGCTCTGCTTCCCGCTTGCCCTTCTCCGTCAGGCTGTCGTTCTTGTAGTCCGGATCCCCGTGCCGGATGAATATCAGGTGCATCGCTTTACCTCCACGAGTGTTTTTCCTTTGCTTACGTTGTGGACTTCCGCCCGGAAGCCATCGCTTTCGTCCGCTTGAATCTGACCGCTGACTTCCACGGCCGAACCGTAGTTTTCCTGCAGGCCGCTTATGTGGTAACGGGAAAAGATGTGCTTTATTGTCTTGTATGCGGCGTAGTCCGTGCAGAAGGAGAAGCTGTCCTTCTCCACGTATTCTTCCGCCTTGGCCAGGGCGAGCACCTGCTTGGCCGCGTCCTGATAAGCTTTTACCAGGCCGCCGGTACCGAGGAGGGTTCCGCCGAAGTAGCGCGTCACCGTAAGGATAACATTCGTTATGCCGCTGCCCTTGAGTACCTCAAAGACCGGCCTGCCCGCAGTCCCGGACGGCTCGCCATCGTCGCTCAGCCCGCTGTGTTCGGCCTTTGTCCCCGCGAAGAAGGCATGGACGACATGCCTCGCGTCGGCATACTTTTCCTTCTGCTCGGCAAGCTTAGCCCGAGCCTCTTCGGCTGTATGGATAGGAAAAGCCTCCGCGATGAAGCGGGAGTTCTTCACTTTTGTCTCGGCAGTGCAGTATTCCAGAAGGACTTTCACGGGGCAGTGTCTCCCGTCGTGTCCGTCTCCTCGGGAGCGGCTTCCGGGACGGAAGGAACGGCCTCCGTGCTGCCATGCGGCCGCAGGATGCCCGTCTCGCCGAAAAAGTAAATGCAGACGGCCATATAGCCCCGGGTCAGTGCCCGGTATTCGGCGAGCACCCCGATGAAACTTGCGAGCGTGGCGAGCAGCTGCATGGAAGTCCCAGCCCCCTCCCCCCGCGGCAGGACAAAAAGGAGCAGCTGAATGACAACGACAATCACAATTTCCCGTCCCCCCGCGTATATGATGAATCCGATGAAGTGCAGGACCTGCCGGATGAGCAGCTTCCAGCTGACGGAGAATGACTCCCCGACCCCCGCGTCAGGCTTGCTCAGGAGAATCAGGTAACAGAAAGTGAATGGCAGCGTGAGCAGGGCCGCGAGCACGATATATGCGAGGGCGGCAACGAGCACGACCGCGTTCGATCCCAGGCTCCCGGACAGCATACGGACAGGGCGCAGGGGCAGGGCCGAAAGGATACCCAGAACAACCATTGCCGCCACGTTTATCATCGTAAAGACAAGCGCGGCCTTGACCACCCGCCGGCTCCGGTCCGTGAAGCCACGGAAGAGGTCTTTGATAGAGGCGGCCTTATTCCTGACCAAGGGAGAGATAATCCCGTACAAGCCGTATGTCAGGATTTCCACCAGCAGGAAGCCCGTGACAAGAACGAGGGCAGCGAAGAGAACAGCGAAGGGGGACGATGCCTTGCCGGACGGAAAAAAGGAAAATGCCAGCGAAACCCCAGTAAGGCATATAACCGCCCGCAGCAGGCTGTGCAGGAACACGGCGAACATCGCCTGCGGCATCCTGCCCCTGACGCACTGATTCAGGATGACGTGCATGTACTTATACGTGGGCTTCCGGAGCGTGCCTGCCATTTAGCTGAACA
>CACYDQ010000338.1 GCA_902773215.1 uncultured Spirochaetaceae bacterium
GTACAACATCAAGCTCTTCGTCGTGGAGAACGGGGGCTATTTCTCGATACACCAGACGCAGAAGCGGTATTTCAACGGCAACTACGTCGGGGAGAGCGTGGCAAGCGGCGTCTCCTTCACCAGGCTGGACAAGCTTGCGGAGGCCTTCGGCATACGGTATTTTGACCTGCCGTCTTCTGCAGCCTGCCGTGAGAAGATACCGGAGATTCTCGGTTACAAGGGACCGGCCCTCGTCAGGGTCCGGGTAACCCCCGACATGGAGATAATTCCGACGGTCTCATCCAAGATGGACGGCAACGGCAGGATGGTCTCCATGCCCCTGGAGGATATGTATCCCTTCCTGCCCCGGGAGGAGTTCACGTCGCTGATGAAAGTCGCCCCCCTGCCGGAGAGCCTTGCGGAACCCGGAGGCAATGGGTGAACTGCGTCATGCTGACCGGCGCGACGAGCATGATAGGCTGTGCGCTGATAAAGGAATGTATCAGGAACAATGTCCGCGTCATCGCGCTGGCACGGAAAGGCTCGGCCAAGCTTTCCCGCCTCCCCGCCTCCCCGCTCGTTGCGGTCATCGAGTGCGACCTGGACAAGATGGCTGGCTTGGATGCCGCTGCCGTGGCGGAAGCCGCCGGTGGGGCAGCTTCCATTGACTGCTTCTACCACTTCGGCTGGACATACACCGACCATGAGGGGCGGAACAATCCGGAAAAGCAGGAACTGAACGTCCGCTACACGCTCGATGCGGTTTCTCTGGCAAGCCGCTGTGGCTGCCGCAAGTTCGTCGGGGCAGGAAGCCAGGCCGAATACGGAAGGGTTTCCGTCCCCCTCAACGATGACGTGCCCTGCCGCCCTGAGATCGCATACGGGGTATGCAAGCATGCGGCCGGCCTGCTTGCCGCGATGAAATGCCGCGAAATGGGAATGGCATTCAACTGGGTCAGGATCCTGAGCGTCTACGGCACGAACGACAGCCCGGCGACGCTGATAAAGACCTTCATGGCGCACTGCAAGTCCGGCGAAAAGATGGACCTGGGGCCCTGCACCCACCAGTGGGATTATTTGTTCGAGGAGGATGCGGGCAAGGCTTTCTACATCCTTGGCGGCAGGGGCACCGACGGCAGTACCTACTGCCTGGGGAGCGGCGAGTCACGCCCGCTGAAAGACTACCTGGAAGAAATCACCGCCCTGGTCAATCCGTCATATACAGGGGCCTGCTATGGGGCGGTTCCGTACAACGCCAGATCCGTCACCTACCTCAGGGCCGACATCTCCGACCTGACAGCCGACACGGGATGGAAGCCCTCCGTCACGTTCAAGGACGGAATCGGGAGGATGCTGTGAAACTTGTCTCTGCCCTGCTGGAATGCTTTCCCTGGATGATGCAGTTCATCAAATTCGGCCTGGTCGGCGTGAGCAACCTGCTCGTTTATTACGCCATCTACAGCATCCTCCTGCGTTTCGGATGCCACTATGCCATTGCAAACGGAATAGGCTTCGTCATCAGCGTGCTGAATTCATTTCTGTGGAACAGTCTCTTTGTCTTCAAGAAAGCAGAGGGCGGAAAGCGGAACAAGGCGGCGACTTTGCTCAAGACATTCATCTCCTATGCGCTGACCGGCCTCGTCCTCCAGACACTCCTGCTGCACCTGCTGATAGACAGGATGCACCTGTCCGCATACATCGCTCCTGTCCTGACAGTGTGCGTCACGACCCCGCTCAATTTCCTGCTGAACAAGTTCTGGTCATTCAAGGAATTCCCCGGCAGGGAAGCCCCTACTCACTAGGATACCACAAGAGCCTGTTTCCTTCCATCCTGTAGCTGAGCCTGCCGTCGCCATAGAGGCAGGAGATGTATGAGCGTATCGTGGAGCCGATGAGCACGTACTGGCTCAGCTTCATGTTCAGCCCGGCGAAGTCCGCGACCGATTTCAGGATTTCATCGCAGGTCGCAGGAGCCTTGCGCACTATTTTCAGGATCAGGCTCTCCGCCTCCAGCGTCATCAGCTTGTTTATCTCCGCCATCGCGGGCATTTTTTCCTTATCAAAAGGGGTACCGTGGGAGGGAATGAATGTGTCGGCATCTTCCTTCTCAATCCTGCTGACGGACTTGCGGAAGAGGCTCGGATTCTGCAAGAAAGGAATCCAGTATTTGTTTATCATCTCGATTCCAAAGAACGCGTCGCCCATAAAGCAGACTTTCCTGCCGCAGGACTTGTCGCTGACGGTGATGCCCAGCTGGTCATAGAAGTGGCCGGGCAGACAAATCATCTTGAACGAGATATTCCCCTCGTCCAGTTCTCCTTCCGTGAGGGGCCTGTCCACCGTGCAGGGCGCAATTTCCCTGAAGGCGGGAACTCCCTCTCCAGAAGGATGCCTCCCGCCCCAGTAGATGTCCAGGGGAATGTCCGGGTGCTCTATGAAGATTCGTTCGGTCTCAGGGGCCCAGATTTCGCAGGCCGTTGCCTCCTTGAGCGCAAGGTTTCCCCCGCAGTGGTCGGAGTGCCCGTGGGTGTTTATGACCGCCCTCAGCCGCTTGCCCGGAAAGAGCTCGCGGACAGAGGAAGCGAGGGCTTCCCCGTCCTCCGGGCAGTCACCGGAGTCAATGAGGAAGAGCGCCGGGCCGGAACTAACCAGCCCGACGTTCGTACTCCCCACGAAATAGCCGATGTTATCGGTCAGCTTCCGGAAGGTTCTCTGAATGGACATCGCCTGCCGGCCTACGACAAATCCGCGGCTTCGATGGACTTTATCGTATAGTTGTATTCGCTATTGTTAATCGAGAACTGTATCGTGTCACCGGCCTTGTTGTCCAGCAGCTTGTTACCGAGCGGCGAGAGGTAGGAGATGATCCCGTTCTCCGGAGCGGACTCGAACGGTCCCAGGATAGTGTAGCTGACGTCTTTGTTCCCCAAGTTATCGTGGAAGAAAACCTTGGTGCCGAACGAGACAGTGGCGGTCGTAACGGTTGCAGGATCGAAGACGACGGCTTTGGAAATCTTCTTCTTGAGATCCGCAAGCTTCTTGTTGGTGAGATGCTGGGCTTCCTTTGCGGAAATGTACTCGGCGTTCTCCTTGAGGTCTCCTTTTGCACTCGCCACGGCGATTTCCTCCGCGATGTTGGGAAGAATGACCTTCTCGAGGTTCTCTACCTCGGCCTTGGCGGCTTCCAGGGCCTTGAAAGTCGTGTATATGCCGTTCTTGCTGTCACTCTGCTTTACCTTCATTACCGGGAACTTGAAGTCAGGCCACTTTTCCATGATTTTCTGGCGGAGCGGGGCCTTGTACTTGTCGTGATCCAGATCCTCGATGTCATTGATCATCGTAAAGAAGCGGAGCGCGTTGTCTTCGTCGCCGTTGAGGATATAGTCCAGCACGAGGTTCTTGTCATCGGCCTTCTTGCCGAAGATAAGGTTACGGGCGCTGTTTATCGTCTTCTTGTTCTCAGGCGTGTCCTTATGGTTTTCGATTTCCCAGGACGCATAGTCAATGATGCTTATAAGAGTCTGGAGCTGCTTGTCATAGGAAATGTTCGCGTCCTTGAACCAGCCCTCCGTATCGTCCTTATGCTCCTGGAAGAGGAAGATGACGGCGTTCCGGTTATTCTTGAAGTCGTCAAAGCTGTTCTTGACCAGCTGCGTCAGCTTGCCGTATTTATGCGCGTTCTCAAGCTCCGTGGTGATATACGTGGCAGCCTTCTCTTTCTCTCCGGACTGGCTGCAGTCGGCGACAACCGGGAAAAGCTTGATGTATTCATCGTCCCAGTCCTCAAGCAGCCTGACATTCCTGAGGAAGTAATCGCGCAGGTTCGAATTCTTCTTCCCCTGCAGCTCCCTGTAGGCGATTTTCGCGCTGTATTTCTCCGTCGTGCTCACCCTGCGGTAGATGCCGTCAAAGGTAAATTCCTCGGGCACGTGGAAGCTGGGGAATTCCTTGGAGATATTCTGGACGATAAGGAAGGACGCGACCCACTTGGTCATCTGCTCTTTCTCGTTGTCCTTCGGAACGCTCTTGAGGAAATTCACGAAGTAGTTGAACATATCGGTCAGGGGCTCCAGGTACTTGTCCTTGTCCTCATCCTTCGCGCCCTTATACTGGTCCACGAGCTTCAGCAGGATATCGCTCTTGGGGAAAAACTCTTTTTCAGCCTTGAATTCGATGTTGAGCCTCTCCTGAATCTCAAGCTTGTTCTCGCGCACCATATACATATTTATGTCATCCTGCGCGACGGCAAAGTTCGGGGACTGGGGGTCATTCGTGGAACCGGCGGACAGTATCTCGTTCGCAATGGCATGCCAATTGTTCCACTTGGTCTCATCGATGATTGAGGGGACAAGCTCTGCCTTGATGCGCTTCATGTCACAGCGGTTGTCGAAGCTTTCGATGATGATTTTCAGCGTGTTGGCGACGGCCTTCCTCTTGGCCGCGTCCTTGTCCGCCTTTGTCCCCTTGGCATTCTTCGCGTCATCCCCGAGCCCCACCATGTTCAGCAGGTATTCCTTGTTTTTTGTCGCCTTGAGAACCCAGATGTGCTTCTTGGACAGCGGCTGGAGGGCCTTGATTGCCATATCCAGCTTCATGGACTTGTTGCCGACCTTCTTGCCGAAGGTAATCGTCAGGTCATCGCCCTGCACGGACTTTATGTAACCGACTCCCCATGTGCGGTGGAAGACAAAATTGCCGGAGTCGAACGCTATGTGCTTCTCAAAATAGTTTATCGACTCGAACACATCGCGGAAAGACTGGTTCAGGTTGGATTTCTTTATGTAATCCTCCACGTGGGCGTTTGACTTATACTTTTCCTTGAAGCAGTCGACGATTGCAGCCCTGTACTGCTGATTCTTGTCATCGATGCTGAGGACGAGCTTGAGGATGTCAATCGCGACATCCCACTTCGATATGTCCTTGTAAAAGTTGTAGAGCTTCATCATCATTTCCGCAGACTTGTCCGCGCTGATGTTTTTCGCGATTTTCTTCTGAAGCATGAGGAAGTAGTCTATTTCCTTGGGGATGAGCCTGACCAGCTCGGACCAGACGGCCCTGACGTCCTCCAGGTTCTTGGACGCGCTTTCGTCGGCCGTCGCGATGTAGCGGAGCATGGCCCTCTTGTAATAGATAATCTCGTTCTTCTCGTCTTTGTCCTCGCCGTAGTGCTCCGCGAGCTTTTTCGCCAGGGAGGCCTCGTTGAAGTCCAGCTGGACTATCTTCTTGCAAAGCTCCCAGTACAGGTCCCGGCTGTCTTTGTCAGACTCGTAATACTTGGCTTTCCAGCGGAGCGCAAAGAGGTTATCCGGAGACTCCTCCAGTATCTTGTCGCAGATTGCCTCCGCAGTCTGGCTTTTTAAATTCTTCTCGAATATCCCGATGAGGTTGACCAGATCCTTGTTCTCGAAGTTCTGCTCGCGCAGGTTGAGCATGCCCTTGATATAGAGGGCAGAGAGACTGTCCTTCGTCTTCTGAAGCTGCTCGTTACAGATGTCCATGATGGCATCCTCGGAGGACTCCGCGTGAACTTTCTCAATGACGGCAGAAAGCTCGTTCAGGTTAAAGCTCTCAATCCCTGCCCTCGTCCAAGTCTCCGCCTTCAGCATCTCCCGCACTGAATTCTCAAGTTCTTCTGACATACCGTACTCCTTATATGTTGCCCGTATAGAGCATATAGATATTCTTGTCCAAAATCTTAATCTTCAGCAGAGCTTCTTGGATCTTCGCGTAGCTTTCCTGCGCAAGCTCACAATAGTCTATCAGCCAAAAATACATGTTCAAAAGCCTCGGCTTTATCAGGGCGAGGTTGTTGTTGGGATCCTTCATCTCGTTTTCCTTCGCGTAGATGTCCTGCTTGAGCCGGCCAATCTCCTGCGGCTTGAGCTTTCTCTTCACGTTGAAGACCCCGAAGATTGTCCCGTATACGGGAATCCATTCCAGCAGCTCCGCGCCGGACAGGCCCTTCTCCGTGACCAGCGCCGTCAGCTTGCCTATCAGCGGAGACTCCAGGAAGGACAGGTCAACCCGCTGCGGGTCCAGGAAAAAGGCCTCCCTGAACAACACCTTGGAGGATTTGTCCTGCCCGCAGAGGTCATAGCAGTCCGCCATCTCCGCAAGGATATCCGCGCGCCCCTCCATGGTCGAATAGGCCTCCTGCATATATCCGAGTGCCGTCTCGAAGTCCCCCAGCTGCTTGTAGCAGAAGCCTATCTTCCTGCAAATCTCAGCATGGAAAAAATTGTCCGCCTTGTCCAGGTTCTTGCCGTACTGCTCGAGCGCGGTGGTAAAAACCTTCTTCCTGAAAGCGTAAATGGTCTGCTCGAGAGGGCTTTCCTCCCGCTCCAGCCGCAGCTTGAACCTCCTCCAATGGTTTATCAGGCTCTCCCCCTGCTCAAAGGAATCCAAGGAAGGAAGCCTCTCTATCGTGTCCTTCCAGAAGGAGCAGCAACTCGCGGCAAACACCAAATCATGATTGTCCAAGTCATCAGTGAGGGCATCTTCCAGGATTGTCTTGGCTTCTTTCAAGTTTCCCTCACTTATAAGGGCATAAGCGGACATAAGGGTGGAAGCGGACCGAGTCTCCATAAATTTTATTATAGCGAAAAGAGTTATTTAGTCAATTAGTCTACAGGAAAAAAATAGCATATATTTTTAATGATTTTTATATCCGTTGTCAATAGCTTTACCCTTTATCCGCCAAAAAAAATCGGATTCCCCGGAAACACGGGGCCTGTCCCGGCAGTCCGCCACGACGAACACAGGGACGCCGCCGCTCAGCCCGCTTATCGTGTTCACCAGGTCGTCGCCCCCGACCGTCCGCTCGCTCGTCACCATGCCGCCGGGACGGGGGGCCGTCCACGCCGGTCCCAACACCGCACCGGGCCACTTGCCTGCCGCCGTGCCGGGGGCTTCCCCCAAAAGCAAATATGTGGCATTATGACATCCGTATTTGACAAAAGAGGCAGTTTCAAATCGCCCGCCCGTCTTTGCCGTGCCGGGCTTTTGTTCTGGCTCAGGAGATTATATGAAGAAACTATGTGCATGCGCCCTTGCGGCCCTCGTGCTGCTCGCGGGCTGCAAGAAGACGGAAGCCCCTGCGGCAGGCCAGCAGCAGGCGGAAGTGCAGGAGACACCGGCACCGGCCCCCGCTCCCAAGGTGGAGATGATAAACTCCGTGATGATAGCCGGCGGCTACTGGCGGCTCACCGACGAGGACACGATGAAATGGGTGGAATAC
>CACYDQ010000339.1 GCA_902773215.1 uncultured Spirochaetaceae bacterium
CTGCACGAGAGGATATATAAGCACGGTGTAAAAAGCGTTTCCCATAGGCGGCGTGGGAAGAATATAGCACAAAAAGCGGATTTAGTATACAATCTTGCAATGATTATCACCCAGACACCCTTCAGGATGTCCTTCTTCGGCGGGGGGACGGACTTTCCTTCCTATTATAGAGAGCATGGCGGGGCGGTCATATCGACGAGCTTCGACAAGTACTGCTATGTCACCGTCCGCCATCTGCCCCCCTTCTTCGAATACAAGACCCACCTGACCTATTCCAAAGAAGAGAAGGTCAGCTCCGTGGCCGACATAAAGCACCCCGCCATACGGAACGCGATGGAATGGCTGGGGATGGACGACATCCGCCTGACCTACGAGAGCGACCTGCCCGCCCGGAGCGGCCTGGGGACGAGCTCGTCCTTCGCCGTCGGGATGCTGGAGGCTTTCTACGCGCTCAAGGGCCAGTACGCGGACAAGCGCAAGCTCGCGGACGATGCGATTTACCTGGAGCGGACCCTCTGCGCCGAGTCCGGGGGCGTGCAGGACCAGATAGCGGCGGCCTTCGGCGGCCTGAACCGCATCAACTTCTCGCGGGACGGCTATTCCGTCAACCCCGTCATCATCTCCCCCGGGCGCAAGCAGCGGCTCAACCGCTCGCTCATGCTCTTCTTTACCGGCTTCTCCCGCTTCTCCTCCGACATACAGAAAGGGACGGAAGTCTCCATGAAAGACAAGACTGCCCAGCTGGGGGAGATGTACGGCCTGGTGGACGAGGCGGAGAAGGTCCTGGTCAGCGAGGACAGGAGCCTGGACGAGTTCGGCCGCCTGCTCGACTACACATGGAAGCTCAAGCGGGGCATTTCCGGCGGCATCTCCACGGACACGATAGACGGCCAGTACCAGAAGGCCCTTGACGCGGGCGCTCTCGGCGGCAAGCTCCTCGGGGCGGGGGGCGGCGGCTTCCTCCTCTTCTACGTGCCCGAGGACAAGCAGGCCGCCGTCAGGGAGGCGCTGGGCGGCCTCCTCTACGTGCCCTTCAGATTCGAGAACGACGGGACCAAGGTTATCCACTACAGCCCGGAAGAGGACACATGAAGCTTTCCGAGATGGGGAGCCCCGTGGAAAAGCTCCCCGGGGTCGGCGCCAAGACCGCAAGCCTCTTTGCCCGGCAGGGTATCTTCACGGCAGGCGACCTGCTTTCAAGCTATCCCCGTGACTATGAGGACAGGACGAGGCGCATTCCCATCCGGGACTGGGACAAATTCCCAAAAATCCACACGGTCTGCAAGGTGCTCGCCCATTCCTTCTTCGGCTACGGCAAGACGAAGACCCTCAAGCTCTGTGTAGCGGACGGGACGGGGGAACTGCAGCTGGTCGCATTCAACCGGCCTTTCCTGGAAAAATCCCTGCCGGAAGGCTCCGTCATCTCGCTCGTCGCCCAGTGCCAGTACAAGTACGGGGAGCTCCAGTCCTCCGCCTTCGAGGCCGCCCGCCTCGCATACGAGGGCGAGCTTTCCGAATGGGAAAATGTCCCGATGGAGGACAGCGAGGTCATACCGATTTACCCCCTGACCGAGGGGCTTTCCAACAAGCTCGTGCGAAAGGCCGTGGCGGGCGCGCTCAGGCAGTTCGGCAAGGCTGTCGATGACGAGCTTCCCGCATCCGTCATACAGGAGAGAAAGCTCCTCCACATGGCGGAGGCACTCGAGAAAATTCACCGGCCCGCGAGCATCGCCGACGCGGAGGAAGGACGGCGGACAATAATATACGGGGAGCTGTACGCATTCGAGTACAAGATGGCCCGCCGGGCACTGGCCCATCGCGGCGAGCTGCCCTCCATAGGACCGACTGGCGGGGACTCACCGGACAAACTGCACCCCGCGGGCGGAACGGAGCTTGATCCTTCCGGCATGCCGAGCGCGGCAGCCTCATTCACGACGATTGACAAAATCCGCGAGGAATTCCAGAAGAGCCTCTCCCCCCGGCAGAAAGAGCTGCTTGCCCGCCTGCCCTTCGCCCTGACCGCCGACCAGATGGCGGTCATCGCCGAGATGGGGCGGGACATAGACAGGAGCGAGGCAGAGCTGAACACGATGGTCAACCAGCCGGAAAAGCTTTCCCGCCCGCCTTTCTCCATGCAGCGGCTCCTGCAGGGGGACGTGGGAAGCGGCAAGACACTGGTCTCCTTCTTTGTCTGCCTGAGGACCGTGGACTACGGCGGCCAGTGTGCCCTCATGGCACCGACGGAGCTCCTTGCGAGCCAGCATGCGGAGAACGCCGCCCGCCTCCTTGAGCCGCTCGGCATCCGCGTCGCCTTCCTGACCGGCAACGTCAGGAGCGCGGGGCGGAAGCTCCTGCTCAAAAGCCTTGCCGCCGGGGAAATCGACATCGTCATCGGGACACACGCCCTCTTTGCCCGCGACGTCATCTACAAGAAGCTCTGCCTCACCGTCATAGACGAGCAGCACCGCTTCGGGGTTGCCCAGCGGGATTCCATCGTCGCCAAGGGGCGGGTCACTGCGGGGGAGGGGGAGAAAGCCCTGTCACATTCCCCCGACCTCCTTATGATGAGCGCGACCCCGATTCCCCAGACACTCGCCCTCACGGTATTCGGGGACCTGGACGTGAGCACCATAAAGTCCATGCCGTCGGGGCGCAAGCCCGTCAGGACATACCTGACCGTCATGGGGCACGAGAGCAACGTCTACGAGGCCGTCCGCAGGGAGCTGGAGGCGGGGCACCAGGCTTACTTTGTCTACCCCCGCATCAGCGAGGGCGGGGATGGTGACGATGAGGACGGTGACAGCCTGAAGAGCGCGGAGTCGATGTTCGGCTTCCTGTCCAAAGAAGTCTACCCCCGGTATATGTGCGCCATGATACACGGCAAGGTGGACGAGGAGGGGCAGCATCAGATTCTGTCGGACTTCCGGGAAGGAAAAGTCCGCCTGCTCGTCGCGACGACCGTCGTCGAGGTCGGAGTGGACGTTCCAAACGCGACCTGCATCGTCATAGAGCACGCCGACCGCTTCGGCCTGTCCGAGCTGCACCAGCTGCGGGGCCGCGTGGGACGGGGGGACGCGCAGTCCTTCTGCTTCCTCATCTACGGCAAGGACATCACCGAGGACGGCAAGCAGCGGATGAAGGCCATCCGCGAGAGCACGGACGGATTCAAGATTGCGGAAGCAGACCTGAAGCTCCGCGGCCCCGGTGAGATCCTCGGCACGGAGCAGTCCGGCTACCTCTCGCTCGGCCTCGCCGACCTGGTGCGGGACAAAGAGCTTCTCGCCCTCGCCCGTGCCGACGCGTTCAGGGAACTGGGGCGGGAGATTGCGGGCGAATAAAGCCCAAACCTTTGACATATCCGTCATCCTGCGTTATACTGTTTCCAAAAATAGAAACTAACAAAGGATTATTCGATGACACAGAAAGAGATTCCCTACAAGATTTACCTGTCGGAGGACGAGCTGCCCAAGCAGTGGTACAACGTCCGCGCCGACATGAAGAACAAGCCGGCTCCCCTCCTGAATCCGGCGACCCACCAGCCCTGCACGGCCGCCGAGCTGGAGCAGGTCTTCTGCTCCGAGCTGGTCAAACAGGAGCTGAACACGACGGACGCATACATAGACATCCCTCAGGAGATACTGGACTTCTACAAGATGTACCGGCCCTCCCCCCTCGTCCGCGCCTACTGCCTGGAAAAGAAGCTGGGAACGCCCGCGAAAATCTACTATAAATTCGAGGGGCAGAACACCTCCGGCAGTCACAAGCTCAACTCGGCCATTGCCCAGGCCTACTACGCCAAAAAGCAGGGACTCAAGGGCGTTACGACCGAAACGGGAGCCGGCCAGTGGGGAACCGCTGTTGCGATGGCCTGTGCATACCTGGGCCTGGACTGCATCGTCTACCAGGTGCGCTGCTCCTACGAGCAGAAGCCCCAGCGCCGTGAGGTCATCAGGACCTATGGCGGAAAAGCCATTCCCTCGCCCAGCATGGAAACCGAAGTCGGCCGCAAGATGAACGAGGAGTTTCCCGGCTGCACCGGTTCCTTGGGCTGTGCAATCAGCGAGGCCGTGGAAACCGCGGTCAAGACACCCGGCTACCGCTACGTCCTCGGCAGCGTACTGAACCAGGTCCTCCTGCACCAGACGGTCATCGGCCTTGAAACCAAGGCGGCGCTGGACAAGTATGGAATCAAGCCCGACATGATAATCGGATGCGCGGGAGGCGGCTCAAATCTGGGCGGCCTCGTGTCCCCCTTCATGGGCGAGAAGCTCCGCGGCGAGGCGGACTACCAGATCATCGCCGTCGAACCCGCAAGCTGCCCGAGTCTGACGAGGGGCGTGTTCGCCTACGACTTCTGCGACACCGGCAAGGTCTGCCCCCTCCAGAAGATGTACACGCTCGGAAGCCAGTTCATGCCGA
>CACYDQ010000340.1 GCA_902773215.1 uncultured Spirochaetaceae bacterium
AGCCAGTCAACGGTCTCGGAGGACTTTTCCACCATGTTGCGCACGAGCTCGGGGTCGTTCAGGTTGTAGCCGCCCTTCATCGTGTCCTGGTAGTACTGCTCGTTGCTGTCAGCAATGCCGAGCCCCGCCTGTACCTTGGTCTCGGAGGCGTTGAGTCCGCCCGTCGCAGAGTTCGTGTTGCCACCGGCAATGCCCATCTTCTCAAGCAGGATGACCTTGGCCCCCTTGCTTGAGGCTTCGGTCGCGGCGGAAAGACCCGCGCCGCCCGCACCGATGACCACGATGTCGCAGGTCACGTCGGCCGCCGTGGATGCGGATGCCGCCGCAGCCTCGCCCTTTGCCGCCGCAAGGGCCGTCGCTATCGCCCCGATGGTCGCCTTGGAGGTGATCGTCGCGCCGGACACCGTGTCCAGCTTGGCCGTGTCCTGGATTTTGACCATCTGGTCGATTACCGTCTGAATCGCGGGCTTGGCGAAGTCGGTCTCGGACTCGGAGACCACCTTGCCGCCGGTGACCTTGCCGTCCTTAATGGTCAGGCTGATGCTGACGGGGCCGTTCCGCCCCTCGGCAGTCCCCGTCCAGGCCTCCCCGCCCCCGGCAGACCGGGACTTGACCCCGATGACGATGGCGGCAGCCGCAAGAACCAGGAAGACCCCGGTTATAAGGAAAGGTTTCTTGTTCATTGAAGAACTCCTCTGTATTGAAATGTGTGCGTTTGATAGCCTTAGTTTACTGTAAAAGAAAGCAGGAAACAAGGGGGACTGCGGCCTCACGCTCCCTGCATGTCCAGCGAGACCTCGCCGCTGACCAGCTCCTTCTCTTCCCCGTCCTCCGTGCGGACGATGAGCCCCAGGTTGCTCCCGATGCCCAGCACCCGCGCCCGGTAGCGGGCTTTATCGTCTCCGACAAGGGGTATGACGGTGACCTCCCTGCCCGTCAGGACGGAACGGGATGCATATTCGTCCCTGATGTCCTCACTGCAGGACAGGACGCGGAGGATATGTGCCATGCAGCAGGCGAGGAGGCGGGCACGGGTGACGGACGCAGCCCTGTCCGGGGGGCAGCCCAGGCGGACAGCCTCGTCCGCAATGCCGCCCGCCTTCGCGGAAAGCTCCGGGGGCAGGAAGCTCCCTGCCCGGATGTTCACGCCGATCCCGACGACCGCAGCCTGAACCCGCGCGGGCTCCCCTTCCGTGACGGCGGGGGCCCATCCCTCGGTCAGTATGCCCGAGACCTTCCTTCCGCCGACGTACACGTCGTTGACCCATTTGATGCCGCTCTGTATGCCGTAGAGGAAGTCCGCTGCCCGGCATACCCCCACGGCCGCCGCAGCAGTGGTGCGCCCGGGGTCCGTTATGCCCCCCTCCGGAATGTACGCGAAGCTGAAGTAGATGCCGCTCCCGTCCGGTGACCAGAAACGGCGGCCGATTCGCCCCCGCCCGGCTGTCTGGGATGCCGCCGCGACGAGCCTGTAGGACATACCCCTCCCCCTGTCCGTAAGATGCCCGTCCGCGTCAAGCAGGCGGGCCCCGTCCAGCAGCGACAGGAGCCGCGTGTTCGTGCTGTCCGTCTCGTCCAGCAGGGTCACGCGGGAAGGAGGGAGGAGCCGTGCCGCATCCAGGCCGAGCCGGGCAGCCTCCTCCGTGAAGGCTCCGTAAAAGCTTCTGGCATTGAAGCCGTCCGTATCCTGTTCCTGCATGGGCTTCTCCTAGAGGATTGCGTCCAGCTGGTCGACGAGCGACTTGAAGCTGTCGCAGGCGGCCTGCACCGGCGCGGGGCTCTCCATGTCCACCCCGGCGACGCGGAGGCTTTCGATCGGGTAACGCGAGCCGCCCGACTTGAGGAACTTGAAGTAGTCCTCCCGCTCGGACGCGCCTCCCTCCGTGACCTTCTTCGCGAGCGCGAGCGAGGCGGATATGCCGGTGGAGTATTTGTATACATAGAAAGCGTTGTAGAAGTGCGGGATGCGGAGGCCCTCCAGGTCGCTCTCATTCTCGAAGACCATCTCCGGGCCGAAGTACTTCTCCAGGAGCCCCCGGTATATCGAGCGGAGCGCGTCAGTGCTGAGGGGCCTGCCCTCCTGCTCGACCGACTCGTGGCAGAGAAGCTCGTACTCGGCGAACATCGTCTGCCGGTGCAGGGTCGCGAGGATGTCCGCGGCCCGCGCGGAAAGCAGGTACTTCCGCATTGCGTCGTCCTTCGCGTTTTTCATCAGGTACTGGAAGACAAGCTCCTCGTTGAATGTGGATGCCGTCTCCGCCTCGAAAATCGTGTACTCGTAGCACATGAAGGGGTTGTTGTGGACGGAATACCATGAGTGCATGGAGTGCCCGCCCTCGTGCGCCATCGTGTACACGTCGCGCAAGGTCGTGTCCTTGTAGTTCAGCAGGATGAAGGGGTATCCGTCGTAGCAGCCGGACGAGAATGCCCCGCTCCGCTTGCCCTTGTTCTCGTAGCGGTCGCACCAGCCGCCGAGCAGGCCTCCGCAGAGCCTGTCGGTGTACTCGGTACCGAGGGGGGCCATCGCGCCACGGACGATTTCCACCGCCTCCTCGTAGCTCGTCTTGAATTCCGGCTTGGGGGCAAGCGGCACGTACACGTCGTAGTGGCGCAGCTCGTCCAGCTTCAGGACCCGCTTCCGCAGCGAGTAATACTTGTGCAATGTGTCCAGGTTCTTGCCGACCGTCGCGATGAGGTTCTTGTAAACCGAGACGGGCACCTTGTCCTTGTACAGGGCTGCCTCAAGCGACGAGCCGTAGCCCCTCGCGCGGGAGTGGAAGATGTCGCCCGCGACCGAGCCCGCGTACAATGCGGCGAGCGTGTTGGCGTGCGAGGCGAACTGGGCATAGAATTTTTCGTAGGCCTCCTTCCTGACCGCCCTGTCGGGGTTCTCCATGAAGTCGCCGAAGGTGCTGTGGGTCAGGGGCTTGTCCCTGCCGTCCGCACGCACGGTGCCGAATTCCATGTCCACGTTGTTCAAGAGGGAGAAGGCGTTGGATGCGGTCTCCCCGCTCTCTATCCCAAGGGCGAGGATCCGCTCCTCCTTCTCGCTCAGGACGTAGGGCTTGACGTGAAGCGTCTTCTGTATATATACCCGGTATCCGTCGAAGGCTTTGTCCTGTATCCACCCGTTTATCTTGTCATCGGGTATCGCAAGCAGCTCCGGGTCCCAGAAGCTTATGGCGGCCACGAACTGGGAGTAGGCCATCATCGCCCGCTTCTCCATCTCCTGCGCGCGGCTGTCGCCCTGATCGGCGGAATGCATCAGGCTCGCATAGTGGTAGACCTTCTCTACCAGGTGCTCCACGGCCTCAAGTGCCTTGAGCCCCTCCAGCAGCCTGTCGGGCCCCTCTGCAAGCCGCCCCTTGCAGGCCGTGACCTTCTCCGTCAGGCCGGGAACCTGCTTCAGGTCGGCCTCCCACTCATCATCGCTCTTGTATAAAACCGATAAATCCCACTTGTCACCGGCGGGAACGTCCTTTCTCAATGGTATCTTCTCTTCGTTCATGCCCCCAGTCTAGCACGAACCGCCCCCTGTTGCCTAGAAGCTTCGGCAGACGGAGGGCGGCGGAAGTTGGTGTTCCTGCCACTTTCGTTTTATGTATCAATAATTCCTTGACAGGGCTTTATGCTTCCGAGTAAAATAAAGTCAGACTTTAGATTTCTCGGAGGCGGTTCATGTACATCAAGCGACAGCTGGAGCAAGCCTGGCTCGAGGCAAACTCGTATTACCCCGTCCTTGCCCTGTGCGGCCAGCGCCAGGTCGGGAAGTCAACCATGCTCAATGCGATAAAGGAAAAGGACCGCCGCTACGTGACGCTCGACGACAGGACGGCGTGCCGCCTGGCACAGGAAGACCCCGAGCTGTTCTTTGAGACCTACGGGACGAAGCTCATAATAGACGAATTCCAGCGGGTCCCCGGCCTCCTCCTTGAGATAAAGAAAATCGTGGATGCAAAAGCCCTTTCCGGCGAGGATTGCGACGGAATGTTCTGGCTCACGGGAAGCCAGCAGTTCAGGATGATGAAGTCCATCTCGGAAACGCTGGCTGGAAGGGTCGGCATATTCCCGTTCTCCTCATTTTCCCAGAGCGAGCTGGAAGGAATTCCGCGCCCCGCCTTTTCCCCCGCAATTTCCGACCTCAAGGGGCGCGCCCCCGTAAAGGGCCTTTGTTCCGTCCACGATGTCTACGGGAGGATTTTCAAGGGCGGCATGCCCAGGCTGCACAGCTCCCGGATTCCCCGCGAGCGTTTTTTCATGGACTACATCAACACCTACCTTGAGCGGGACATCCACGACCTGGAGCAGGTGGGCAAACTGAACGAGTTCTACAATTTCCTGGTGTTCATGGCGGCCCGCACCGGACAGGAGCTCAAGTATGATGAGATTGCAAAGAACGTCGGGGTCTCGGCCCCGACGGCGAAGGCCTGGGTTTCCATCCTGGAACGATCCGGCATCATTTTCATACTCCATCCGTATTACACGAACGTGACGAACCGCATCGTAAAGACCCCGAAGGTGTATTTCCTTGACACGGGGCTTGCGGCCTACCTCTGCAGGTGGCCGAATGCCGAGACGCTGGAAAACGGGGCGATGTCCGGGGCGTTCTTCGAGACGTTCGTCATCTCCGAAATCGTCAAAAGCTACTACAATTCCGGGAAGGACCTGAACCTGTACTACTACCGGGACATTGACAAAAAAGAAGTGGACCTGCTCATCATAGACGCGGAAGGAGCCTGCCCCGTCGAAATCAAAAAGGCGAAGAACCCCTCCGATGCGGACCGGAACTTCCCGGTCCTGAAGAAGCTGAACCTTCCCATAAAACCGGCCCTTGTCCTGTGCATGGCGGACGAGCTTGTGCCCTACAAGCGCGACGTATGGCTCTGCCCTGTCAGTCTGATTTAGGAGCCGGCATGCTGACACCGCATGCCAGAAAACTTCCCGCACGGAAGCAATTGCCCAAGAAGGGCAAAAAGTATAGAATGGGGCAAGATTGATTCAGGGAGTTGCATCGCATGGAAGAAGAAGGCAGCAACGCGGTGGCGGAGACGGTGCAGGCCGTCACGGAGGTGGCGGCGGACACGATCCAGACGGTGACCAAGGGAGTCACGAGCGAGACCGCATCGATACTGCACATTGACGACATAAAGAAGTATTTCACCTCCGAGCAGCTGACCCACATAGTCATGGGCCTGATAGCCATCATTATCTTCTATATAGTATACCGGATAATCAAGAGAATCCTCAAGCGGCACCTGGCGAGGATTGCCAAGCCCCACACCGTGCAGATTGCGAGCAAGACCGTCAGCTATGCCTTCTGGATTCTCATCGCGATGTACGTGCTGAACCTCTTCGGCATAAACCTGTCCGCCGTCTGGGGGGCGGCGGGAGTCGCGGGGCTCGCAATCGGATTCGCGGCGCAGACCTCGGTCAGCAACATCATCAGCGGACTGTTCGTCGTCGGCGAGAAGGCGCTCAAGCTGGGTGACCACATCTCCGTCGGCGGGGACACCGGCATCGTGGACAACATAGGCCTCCTCAGCGTCAAGATACACACCTTCGACAACCAGATGGTCCGCCTTCCCAACAGCTCCATCATCAACGGGACGCTCATAAACTACAGCCACTTCGACGTGCGGCGGGTAGTGCTGGACGTGGGCGTGTCCTACGATTCCGACGTGGACAAGGTGCTGGAGGCCCTGCAGCAGGTTCCCTCCATGTGCCCCACCGTCATCGAGGAGCCCGCGCCCAAGATTTACTATGACACTTTCGGGGCAAGCTCCCTGAACATGAAGGTCTGCGTCTGGTGCAAGAACGCCGACTTCATCGCGACCAAGAACGATGTCTTCAAGGCCATCGTCAAGGTCAGCCGCGAGACACCCTTCGAGATTCCCTACACCAAGCTGGACGTGAAAATCGTCCAATAGAACGGCGCGGGCGGAAGCGTCGGGAAGAATTTTTCCTGCGAAGTGATAGAAAATACCTCTTGCTGACAGATACACTGGTAAGAGGTGATTGAATGAAGAATGACACCGGCTCCCTCCGCGGGAAGCCAAAAGTGAAGCCTTTCGAAGAGCTGAGCTTCCATGACGACTTCATGTTCGGGATCGTCATGCAGGACAGGGAAATCTGCCGGGAGGCACTGGAATGTATGCTCGGCATGAGGATAGCCCGCGTGGACTATGCCGAGCCCCAGCGGGTGCTTGACCCGCTCTATACCGTCCACGGCATCCGCCTGGATGTCTACGTCCAGACTGACGAGGCGGAGTCTGAGTTTACGAGGAGGCTGAGGGAGATGGTCGAGGCGCAGAAACAGATAGAGGGAACGAAGAAGCTCTACTTCTCATGGAGCCTGCACGACTACGACGTGCGGAACGAGGGCATTGCCATCGGGGAAAAACGAGGAGAGAAACGTGGCAAAAGGGAGGCCGCCCGGATACTGAAGAATTCTGCTGTTGACAGAGAGCTGATTGCAAAAGCAACGGGGCTTTCTGTGGAAGAAATCGAGAAGCTGTAGGTTTCGGGCGTTGTCTCCGAGCTACCTCGTCTGGCTCCTCGGAGGCCTGTCCGCGGTCTGCGGGCGGGTAATTTTCCGGGCTGTCCCCAAAAAAAACAAAAAAATTCCCGGAATTTCCCGCAACTCACTAAAAATCCGTGCGTTGTACTCTAGTTTCGTTTTTCGTGCTGTGTTATAGTACGGCACTTTGGGCGGACTGCCGGGCTGCTGGCGGCGGCATGTGCCCTTGCCCTGTCGGCGGCCCTGTTCGCGTCCTGTGACTACTGGGGTGAGGACTGGTACAAGGGCGAGAGCAGCGATAATTCCTCTCTGACGAACGGGGACGGAAGCACTTGGCCTGACTGTACCTGCTTTTCCAGGCGTCCTGTGAGTCCGGCGACAACGCCCGCGGCGACCCCGGCGACCACGCCCACGACCCCGGCGACCACGCCCGCGCCGACTCCTGCGCCAACGCCAACTCCTGCGCCAACACCAACTCCGACGCCCACGCCGTCACCTGCACTCGGCGTGAATATGAAAACGGGAAGTCAGATAAACGCTATTCTAAAGAATCTTGGAGCAAATGGTACTGCCACGTCGTTTGTAGCTTCTACCACACCGCCTCCTGCGGGAATTACTCCAGAAATTCTATCTAATGTATCTTCCTCAGAACCTACTGAGGTAAAGGCATGGCTGGACGGAACTACCATCAAATACTATGCACAGGGCTACACCGACAGCAATACGAGAATACCGCTGAATGCTGATTCCGAAAGTATGTTCAATGGCTGTAGCAGTCTTACAAGCCTCAATTTGAGCGGTTTTGACACGAGCAATGTCACCACGATGGAATCTATGTTCAAAGGTTGTAGCAGTCTTACAAGCCTTAACGTGAGCGGTTTTGACACGAGCAATGTCACCGACGTTTTATCGCTTTTTCAATACTGTTCCAGACTTGAGACAATATATGCATCCTCGTCCTTTGTAAATACGAATATGAGCTTTAACGGTGCTTCAGGCGCGCCGTTCACAGGCTGTTACGCTCTCAAAGGCGGAGCAGGGACGGCATACAACTCCAATATGCACCTTCCTGTATACGCCCGCATAGACGACCCTGCACACGGCCGTCCGGGCTACTTTACGGAAAAACCATAAGACACAAGGGCAGTCCTAAACGGGCGTTTCCACGGGGGCGGGGAGTCTACGCCAGCGGCTTGCCCAGCCTGGCCGCGGACTTGTCCCGCTCCTCCGCGGGGATATCCAGCACGTCCATAGCCTGCTCCGCCGTCAGCGACAGGCTGTCCGTCAGCTTGCGGAAGGTCCCGGGCATACCGGCAGGACACACCGCCCCCATCACATTTTTCCGGCGTTTTCCGGCGGGAAAATCACATTTTTCCAGGTTTTGACAGGAATTTAGGGGTGCCCTAAACGGGCGTTGAGGGCACCCCTAAACGGACGTTTAAGGGTACCCTCAACGGACGTATCAGGGGGTGTGATACGGGCGTATAGGGGAGGCCCGGCCGGGCGTTCCCACGCAGGCGGAAAAAAACGCGGAATTTCCAAAAAAACTTCATTTTCCGCTTGACATAAACGGGAAGGCGTGCTAATATCATTCTCACGCTGTGAGACACACCAACCACAGCATCCAGCTTTTTG
>CACYDQ010000341.1 GCA_902773215.1 uncultured Spirochaetaceae bacterium
CTCCGGAAACTTGCCCCGACGCCAATCGTAAAGAGACTGCGGAACAGGCCCGTCTGCAAAAAGACGAGCATCGCGAGGAAATTCAAGAACTCACCCATCAGGGGGTTTTCCACCTCGCTCATCGAGTCATACACGGAGCTTGCCGCAAAGCCCATCTGGAATGCGAAAAACTGACCCGCCGTGCTGAAGGCGGCGAAAATCACGTTAACGTAGAAACCTATGATAACCCCGATCATCGCCTCGCCGGCAAGAAGAAGGACGTACTCCAGCGTGAACTTCCCGTCCAGCGACAGGTAGTCCAGATAGGGAGCGAAAAGACCCTCGTTGAACGAGAGCAGTGGGAACTCAAAGTATGCGAGATAAAATGCGAGCGCGACCTTGGGCAGACGAGCCACGGTCCTGGAAGAGAAAAGGGGAAGTGACATGATAAGGGCAAAGCACCGCGCCGCAACCAGAAGGAACATGGGCGCGCTCCCTACGATTTTCTCAAGCATAAGCTACCGCATCCCTGCTCCTACATTTTTCCGATCTGACTGAACAGCCTCAACGTATAGCCCGATAGCTCCGTAAACATGAATCCCCCCAGCAGTGCAAGAACGAGGAGAATCGTCAGGAGTTTGGGCAGGAAGGTCAGCGTGGACTCCTGTATCGAGGTCGTTGCCTGGAAAATCGCTATAACAAGGCCTATCACCAGAGCTCCGCCCAGGACTGGGGCGCACAGCAGGAAGACCTGCAGTATGCCCTCCCTCATAAGACCAGCTATCTCAGTTACGGACATTCCTCACCTCCCCTACATCACGCTGTTGAAGAGCTGGGTCGTCAGAAGTCCCCAGCCGTCCACAAGGACGAAGAGCATCAGCTTAAAGGGCATGGAAATCTGCACCGGAGGCAGCATCATCATTCCCATGCTCATCAGTATGCTCGCCACGACCATATCGATTATGATAAAGGGTATATATAGAAGAATTCCTATCTTGAATGCTACCGTGAGCTCATGCAGGATGTAGGCAGGGATGATAACGGTCATCGGAACCTCGCTCAGGTTCCTGGGCTGTTCCATTCCCGCCATCTTCATGAAGCTGCCGACGTAGGTCTTGTAGGCCTGCTTCTCGCTCATCTGGCTGAACATCCATTCCTTTATGGGCTTCTCCGCCTTGCTGTATGCCTCAGTCAGCGTTATCTCGTTATTCGACAAGGGTTTGAACGCATCAGTATAGAGCTTCTGGAAAGTAGGCCTCATGCAGAAAAGCGCCATGAAGAGGGCGATTCCGTTCAGGACGGCGGTCGGAGGGACTTGCTGCAAGGACAGAGCCCTCTTTATGAAATCCAGCACAATCGAGAAACGCAGGAAACAGGTACAGAGGAGCATGATGCTCGGCGCGAGAGTCAGGATTGAGAGGAGAAGAAGCAGCTCTATGCTGAACGCGATCTGATGCCCGTCCTGTGGTGCAGACGCAGAAAAAGTGATGTTAGGGAAGTCTATCCCGGTCAGTCCCTCGGACATCTCAGCCGTTCCCTGGGTAGATCCGGCAGGAAAGCTTTCATTACCGGAACTCTGGGACCAAGCGGACAGGGAGAAACACAAGGAGAAGAGAACGAGCAGCAACAGGAGCCTGCTTCTCAAGCATCGAATCATGACATTCATAGAATCTCACCTTCCTCAAGTCGTTTTGATTGCGCACGGAGGCTTTCCACCAGCTCCTGAGTCCGGTCAGAGGAATAGGCATCTCCCTCAGGACGCCCCCCTCCCCTCGGTCCATGAGGCATGAACAAATCCAGCACATCGGCAAAAGAGCGGGGCTTACTTGTTTTGTTACGCTTGTCAGACCAGAGATTCATCGCGTTGACCAGCTCTTTGTCCTCTACCATTCCTATCAAGTTCACGGCATTGTCTGAAACACCCAGAAGATAGGCCTTATCCACAAGAGTGACTATCTGGACGCTCTTATTCGCTCCCAAGGAAACCCCAGAGACAAGACGCAGGAATGTGTCATCCCCGTCCTGCACTCCCATCAGACCGGAGGACTTCTTTATGAAGCGGAATATAAGGACTATTGCGGCAACGATGAGCGCAAGGACGAAAACCATGCGAACATAAACACCGATACCAAGCGAAGGTGCAGCGGAAAACCCACTCACAGAGTCCCGGGAAGAAGTATCCTCCCCCCAAGAAGAGAAATCTATGTCGTTTTCATCAAACCCAGAATGGGAATCTGATCCACTGTTTCCTTCCGAAACAACAGAAGAGCTTCCCTCTGCGACTCCAATCGAGACTGGACTGAAAATCATGGTAGCAACCCCTATTACAGCTGCCATAACTTTTTTTGAGTAAATCGTATGTTCCCCCACCCATAAGAAACATCCGCCTACCAAATCCCACTTTGGCAGGCGGCATTCACCTACATCTGACTGGTAACGTGCTCGATCGCCGGAAGAATTTCCGTGACGCGAACACCAAAGTTTTCGTCTATGACTACGACCTCGCCTTTCGCTATAGCCTTATGGTTCACTAAGATATCTACCGGCTCTCCAGCAAGTTTGTCAAGCTCGATAATCGTTCCCTCGCCAAAACCAAGGATTTCTTTTATGGTCTTCTTCGTACGGCCAAGCTCGACCGTCATCTCCATATTGACATCCATGATAAGGCCGATGTTGCCCTGCTCCGAACTGCCTCCAGGTTGCTGCAGGTTCGGGAAAGCAAGGGACTGAACATTCGGCGGCGTTGACAGCGGTTGCATTCCAGCCATACTCACTCCCATAAGGGGCTGCTGCATCATCGGCTGCCCCATCATTATATTTGGATTCATAGCAGGCGAACCCATCGCCTGCCCAGCTGTAGGCATCGCCATAGCCGGAGCCGCTTCAGGAGCAGGGGCAATCCCTCCTCCCAGAGCCTTAGCCATCCCGTCCGCGACGGAAGAGCTTACAGCTTCCCACATATCGTATGTCGTCCCATCAATAGTGACAGGATATGTGAACAAAACGAACTGGTTCTGTGGCATCCGCACCATCGCCTTCGGCTGATTGACGGCCTCAGGACTATTGGTAGCGAGTCCGGGCAGATTGCCACCCGCGCTCAGTGCCGTAATCTCCGCACCAGAATGGTTGGAGACCACCTCGGAGATGACGGAGAGAGCCATATCATCCAGCTCCGCACTGTCCTCCTTGTTGATAAGGGAGACAAGCTTCTGGGCGAACTCTGGAGCCAGAAGGAAGAGATGGTCGCCAGAAAGCCCGGTAGAATAGTCCAGCATGACAGCAACGACAGTCTCCGGTATCTTGGCAAGCAGCTGATCGCGGCCTACCGTCTCGACATTCGGATCTCCACACTGAATCTCGGTCCCCGTCATAGTGCCAAGATTAGCAGCGAGCTTGTCTTTTATATCTCCTGCAAAATTCTTCAGCGTCGGCTCATCTATCGCAATCTGAGGATCAGCCTTGGTAGAGCCCGATGCGCTCAAGCCACCAGTGTCAACGCCTGAAAGCAGGGCATCAATTTCTGCCTGTGATATAGATCCTTCACTCATATCGATTCTTCTCCTTCATTGGCCGTTGATAACTCCTCAAAGTCATCCTTGTCATCCTCTTCAATCTTGCCAATCACCTGAATGGCCATCTTCTTGCCAACAACACCAGGCTGACAGAAGAACTTCTTCTTGTTACCAATCGCAAGCGTCAGAGGATCCGTTATCTTCGTATTAACGAGCCTGACAACATCGCCAACCCGCAGGCCTACAACATCCCGGATGGGAACATTCAAGGAACCTATCTCCGCAACGATGGACATCTCGACATCGGAAATCTTCTCCTTGAGAGTGCCAAGATACTGAGTCGTCGAGCTACGGCGCACAGAGCTGAACCAGAACTGCGACGAAAGCTTAGAGACTATCGGTTCAATCGTGAGGTAAGGAATACAGATATTCATCATTCCCGCCTCATCACCAATCTTTATCTCCAAGGTCACGAGGATGACCATCTCAGTCGGGGGCACGATCTGGGCGAACTGCGGGTTCGTCTCAATCTGCTGAAGCCTCGGCCTCAAATCAATAACCTGCGTCCATGACTCTCGCATATTCGCGAGGATACGGACGATTATGCCTTCCATAACCGACTGCTCTATATCCGTCAGGTCACGGTTCACCTTTCCGCCCGTATCACCGGAGCCACCGAAAAGGCGATCAATCATGATGAAGGTAATCTCAGGCGCAATCTCCAAGACAGCGTTTCCCTTCAGAGGATCCATGTTGATGACCGCCAGAGTGGTCGGTGTCGGTATGGAACGAATGAACTCCTCGTAAGTAAGCTGATCGACTGACGCGACATGTACGTGAACCAAGGTGCGCAACTGCGCGGAAAGGCTCGTCGTGGTAAGACGGGCGAAGGTCTCGTGCATGTTGGAGACAGTACGAATCTGCTCCTTGGAGAACTTGTCCGGACGGCGGAAGTCGTATATC
>CACYDQ010000342.1 GCA_902773215.1 uncultured Spirochaetaceae bacterium
CCACGAGGCCGTCATCGAGGCGGGCGAAAAGGAGAGCGGCTGCACGGTTCACCTGGTGGACTCCGGCTGCGACACCGGCCGCATCCTGGTCCAGAAGCGCGTCCCCGTCCTGCCCGGCGACACCCCTGACAGTCTCTACGCCCGCATTGCCCCCGAGGAGCACAAGGCAATCGTAGAAGCAGTTTTGATGTTGGCAAAGCAGAGGTAATTGCCTTTTTCTTCCATATATAGTATAGTTTTAACAAATGTCAGACCCACAGAGCAATGATGCCGACTACTCGGCGAGTTCAATCACCGTTTTGAAGGGGTTGGAGGCCGTCCGCGTCCGCCCCGGTATGTATATAGGAAGCACGGGGCCGAACGGCCTGCACCATCTTGTCTACGAGGTGGTGGACAACTCCATCGATGAGGCCATGGCCGGTTTCTGCGACCGCATCACGGTCGCCCTTGAGCGCGACGACATCTGCCGCGTCGAGGACAACGGCCGCGGCATCCCGGTTGACATCCATCCGACCGAGCATGTTTCCGCGCTTGAGCTGGTGCTGACCCGCCTGCATGCGGGCGGCAAGTTCGACAAATCCAACTACAAGGTCTCCGGCGGTCTGCACGGTGTCGGCGTGTCCTGTGTCAACGCCCTGTCCACGTGGATGGAGGCATTCGTCTACCGCGACGGCAAGGCATACGAGCAGAAGTACGCGGAGGGCAAGCCCAAGAGCAAGGTGGAGTGCCTGGGCGACACCGACCAGCACGGCACCAAAATCCGCTGGAAGGCCGACGCGACGATTTTCAAGGAGACGACGACCTACGACTTTGACGTGCTGGCCCACCGCCTGCGCGAGCTCGCCTTCCTGAACCCCGGCATCACGATCGTCTTCCGCGACGAGCGCCTGGAGAAGCCCAAGGAAATCGAATACCGCTTCGAGGGCGGCATCAAGCACTTCACGACATTCCTGAACGAGGGCAAGGCCGTCATTCCCCCGGAGCCGATCTACATCTCCGGCGAGAACGAGGGCGTGCAGATAGAGGTCGCCCTCCAGTGGAACGACGGCTACAACGAGGCCATCTACGCATACGTCAACGACATCAATACCAAGGAGGGCGGAACCCACCTGGACGGGCTCAAGATTGGCCTGACCGTCGTGATGAACAAGTTCCTTGAGTCCCGCGACAAGCTCCTCAAGAAGATAAACGACAAGGACTCCAAGGTCAACGAGAAGCTGACGGGCGAGGACGTGCGGTCCGGCCTGACGGCGATTCTCTCGGTGAAGGTTCCCGAGCCGCAGTTCGAGGGGCAGACCAAGACCAAGCTCGGCAACTCCGAGGTGCGCGGTTACGTGGATTCCCTTGTCAAGGAAAAGCTCACCCTCTGGTGCGAGCAGAACCCCCAGCTGGTGGACAAGATTCTGGAGAAGGCCGTCGGTGAGGCGGCTGCCCGCATTGCCGCCCGCAAGGCCAAGGATTCTGCCCGCCGCAAAACAGGCCTGGGCTTCGGCCTTCCCGCCAAGCTCGCGGACTGTTCGCTCAAAGATCCCGCCCAGTGCGAGGTCTACATCGTCGAGGGAGACTCTGCAGGCGGTTCCGCCAAGAAGGGGCGCGACTCCAAGACCCAGGCCATCCTTCCCCTCTGGGGTAAGATGCTCAACGTCGAGAAGAGCCGCGTCGATAAGGTCATCAACAACGACAAGCTTGAGCCAATCATTGCCTCGCTCGGCACGGGGATAGGCAAGGACTTTGACATCTCCAAGCTGCGCTACCACAAGGTCATCATCATGGCAGATGCCGACGTTGACGGAAGCCACATCCGCACCCTGCTTTTGACTTTCTTCTTCCGCTACATGCCCCAGCTCATCGAGGACGGCTACGTCTACCTTGCCATGCCGCCGCTCTTTAAAGTGCAGTACGGCAAGCAGATCAAGTACGTCTACGATGACAACGAGAAGGCTTCTGCCATCGCGGAATTCGGTGTCCCGGCAGAAAAGCTCAAGGTGCAGCGCTACAAAGGACTCGGTGAGATGGACGGGACCCAGCTCTGGGAGACGACGATGGATCCGAGCGTCCGCAGGATGATGAAGGTGACGATTCCCGACGCCATCGCCGCCGACCGGATTTTCTCCACCTGCATGGGCGAGGAGGTCGAGCCGCGCCGCAAGTTCATCGAGGATAATGCCATCTACGCCAACCTGGACGTGTAGGGTGGGGCTGGCCGCATGAGCAAGCGTGTCTATTTGGGAATCACGGGTGATATCATTCATCCGGGAATTATCAATATCGTCAATGAAGGTGCGAAGCTCGGCGAGCTGACAATCGGGCTCCTTACGGACAGGGCGATTGTCAATCACAAGCGTATTCCCTATCTGTCATACGAGCAGAGGAAACTGGTGGCCGAGGGCTTGAAAGGGGTTGCCCGGGTCGTTCCCCAGGATGACTGGAGTTACGTTCCTAACCTGCGGAAATACAAGCCTGACATAATGATTCACGGGGATGACTGGAAGACCAACTACCTCTCGAAAATCCGCGAGGAATGCATCGCGGCGATGAAGGAATGGGGCGGGGAAATCGTGGAGATTCCGTACACGCAGGGAATAAATTCTTCTGCCCTCGCCGGGAATGCTTCGATAATCGGGACGACGCCGGACATCCGCCGGGCCACCTTGCGCCGCCTGCTGGCCGCCAAGCCCGTGGTTCGCATATTGGAAGCCCATTCGGGGCTTTCCGGTTTGATTGCCGAGCATGTGCAGGTCGAGAAGGAGGACGGAATCCATCAGTTTGACGGGATGTGGTCGTCCTCGCTCACCGACTCGACGAGCAAGGGGAAGCCTGACATTGAGGCCGTTGATCTGACATCCCGCCTGCAGTCGCTCACCGATATACTGGAATGTACGACCAAGCCCATAATTTTTGACGGCGACACGGGGGGTATCCCTGAGCATTTTGTTTTTACGGTCAGGACGCTCGAACGCAACGGGGTTTCGGCTGTCATAATCGAGGACAAGAAGGGGCTTAAGAAAAACAGCCTGCTGGGTACGGAAGCCAGGCAGCTCCTTGCGTCTGAAGAGGAGTTCTGCGAGAAAATAAGCGCGGGCAAGAAAGCTCAGGTTACCAAGGACTTCATGATTATAGCCCGCATAGAAGAGATTATCGCCGGATACGGTGTGGACGATGCGTTAAAGAAGGCCCTTGCCGCCGTCAGGGCGGGAGCAGACGGAATCATGATTCACTCCAAGGAGAAGAGCGGGGAGGATATCCGGGAATTCTGCGGGAAATTCCGCGCCGTATACAAGGGCATCCCGATTGTCTTGGTTCCGACGACCTACAACCAGTTCACGGAGGCGGATCTGGCCGGGTGGGGGGCTAACATCATCATATATGCCAACCACATGCTCCGGGCCTCTTATCCTGCCATGCGGAAGTGCGCAGAAACGATATTGCAGGCGGAACGCTCGCTTGAGACGGACGACATCTGCATGCCGATTAAGGAAATTCTTGAGCTGATTCCGGGAACGAAATAGGAATCATAGTGTCATAATTCGTCGTGGGAGGTTTTTTGTATGAAGACATATTTTGATTTGAAGGGGCAGGTCGCCATCGTGACGGGCTGCTCGGCTGGTCTGGGCGTGCAGATGGCGAAGGCCCTTGCAAACCAGGGGGCGGCCATCGTCGCGCTTGCCCGCCGCAAGGCCAAGATTGATGCGGTCGCCAAGGAGATTGCGGATGAATTCGGGGTCAAGACCCTCGCGATTCCCTGCGACATCACGGACACCGCCGCCGTCGAGTCTGCCGTGGACGAGGTTCTGAAGACGTTCGGAAGGATAGACATCCTGATCAACAACGCGGGGACGGGTGCCGTCGCCCCGGCCGAAGACATCACCGACGAGCAGTTCCACAACGAGATGGACATAGACCTCTTCGGTACCTTCCGCGTCGCCCGCGCCGTAGCCAAGAAGGCGATGATTCCCGCAAAGTACGGGCGCATCATCAACATCGCCTCGATGTACGGGCTGGTCGGCAACAAGATTGCCGGTTCCGCCCCCTACCACGCGGCCAAGGGAGGCGTCGTCAATATGACCCGCGCGCTTGCCGCCGAATGGGGCAAATACGGCATCACGGTAAACGCAATCTGCCCGGGCTACTTCTACACGGATTTGACCCGCGAGACGCTGGACTCCGACTTCTTCCAGCAGAACGCCAAGACGATGATACCAGAGGAGCGTTACGGCAAGGAAGGCGAGCTGGACACAGCCGCTATTTTCCTGGCAAGTCCCGCCTCCAGCTACGTCACCGGCGTGAACCTTCCGGTGGATGGCGGGTATACCGCGATGTAAATGGGGCATAGC
>CACYDQ010000343.1 GCA_902773215.1 uncultured Spirochaetaceae bacterium
GCTAGCGTGTCTACCAATTCCACCACCCCCGCATTATATGGGAACAGAACAAGGTCACTCTGGAAAGCTGCCCCTGAACTGAAATGTGATAGTATCATATAAGTTTAGCGCAATTTAGTCAAGAGGGGAACAAAGGAATTCCGAAAGCTTCTTTGTCCGGGACTTCCGTGACCATGCGTTCCATTGCGCTACTCCCGCCCTTTCCCGGCGAAGAGGCCTGCCGCCTTATGGAAAGTTTTTTCTATGTACTGGGCCTCTCCCTCGCTCAATGACGCACGGGAGAACACCTGCCGCCAGAACGTGGCCATGTCATGGTCGGTCACCCGGTGGAAGAAGCCCATCTGTCCCAGGCTCTCAGTAATCACGCCGACCGTCTTGTCCAGCCGGGACAGGTCAATCGGGGTGTAGCCGGTCTGCCCTTCGCAGACAGTCCTGAAAAGCTCGTAACAGACTATCTGGACGGCGTGGCTCAGGTTGAGAGAGGCGAACTCATCGCTCGACGGGATCGTGACCCCGCAGCTGCATTCCTCAAGCTCCTCGTCTGTCAGCCCTGTCCGCTCGTTGCCGAAGACAACGGCGACCCTGCCCCCTCCGTCGGTGACGCGGGCGGCGTTACGGGCGAACTCCTCGGGCAGGAAGAGCTTTCCCTTCCGCTTCTTGCCCCGCCTCCGGGTCGTCCCCGCGCTCAGGGTGCAGTCCGCCGTAGCCTCGCTGACGCTCCCGAAGAAGCGGGAGTTCTCCCAAAGATACGCCGCGTGGATGGCGAGCACCCTGACGCGCTCGTCGTCCAAATCCTCCCGCCTGCCGACGATGCGGAGGTCATGCACCGCGCTGTTCGCCATGGCGCGGCAGACGGCCCCGACGTTCCGGCTCTCCTCGGGGCGGACGAGCACGACGGCGATATTGTCGGTGTTCATTCAGTTTGACTGGGCGGCCCCGGGAAGCCCTATGTCCTTGCGGTAGAACATCCCGTCAAAGTGGATTGTCCCCAGCGCCTCGTATGCCTTGTGCCAGGCCTCGTCGAAGTCCTTGCCGTATGCCGAGCACGCGAGCACGCGGCCCCCGCTCGTGACGAGCCCCGTGGACTCGTCGGTCTGCACGCGGTCGCCCCGCCTGTCGGCCTTGGCCCCGGCGACGAAGAGCTTGGCCCCGCTCTTCTCAAAGGCGGCCTTGTTGCAGTCAATCGGGATTCCCTTCCGGTAGTCCCCGGGGTAGCCACCGCTGACCGCGACCGGGGCGACGACCACGCCCGGCTTCCAGCCGAAGTTGAAGTCCTTGAGCGTGCCGTCAGTAATCGCCTCGCACATGGCGGCGAAGTCGAAGTCCATCAGCGGCAGGACGGCCTGGGTCTCCGGGTCGCCCAGCCTGACGTTGTACTCCAGGCACTTGGGCCCGTCCTCCGTCAGCATCAGGCCGAAGAAGATGAAGCCCCGGTAGTCTGCCTTCATGTCGATGAGGCCCTTGAGCGTGGGCTGCAGGATGTTTTTCTCGAACTGGGACAGGATGAGCGGGGTGACACCTTCCACCGGGGAAATCGCCCCCATCCCCCCCGTGTTGGGCCCCTTTGCGCCGTCGCAGAGCCGCTTGTGGTCGCGCGCGCTCAGGAAGGGGACGATGCATGCCTTGCCGGAGGCTGCAAGCTCCGGGGTGACGCTGACCGCAGCGAGGACGGACAGCTCGTCGCCGGTCAGGTAGTCCTCCATGACGAGCGTGCTGCCCGACTCCCCGAACTTCTTGTCCTCCATCATCTCGCGGACGGCGGCCTTGGCCTCTTCCACGGTCTTGGCGACGACCACGCCCTTGCCCGCCGCAAGCCCGTCAGCCTTGACGACGATCGGCGCACCGTGCTTCGTGATATACTCAAGGGCGGCCTTCTCGTCGGTGAAGGTCTCGCTCGCGGCGGCGGCGACCGCGTATTTCTTCATGAAGTCCTTCGCAAAGCTCTTGCTCGCCTCAAGCTGGGCGGCGGCTTTCCGGGGACCAACCACGCGGATTCCGGCATTCCAGAATTCGTCCGCAAGCCCCTCCGCAAGGGGATTCTCCGGGCCGATGACGGCAAGGGAGCAGCCCTCCCTCCGGGCAATCTCAACGTAGTTGCCGCCCTCGTCCTCTATGTTGACGCATTTCTTCTCATAGGCCGTCCCACCGTTCCCGGGGACGCAGACCACTTCCTTCACATCCTTGCTCTCCGCAAGCTTCCAGGCGATGGCGTGCTCACGGCCGCCGTTTCCAACCACAAGAACTTTCATGCCC
>CACYDQ010000344.1 GCA_902773215.1 uncultured Spirochaetaceae bacterium
GCACGAGGCAGCAGATTTACAGTCTGTCCCCTTTGACCACTCGGGAAACTCCCCTTAATATATTTATTGGAAGCCGCCACAGGGACTCGAACCTTGGACCCCGAGATTACAAATCACGTGCTCTACCAACTGAGCTATAGCGGCTTGCGATGGAAACTATAATATAGGAAACGACAAAAAATGTCAAGCGGTTGGCAAGAAATATCACAAAAAAAAATATCACGTTTTTTCTTTTTTCGTATTCCGCATATTGATGACATATTCAGCATAACAGACCTGCAAACGCAAGTTACACAAAGGGACTTACTTGCGTACAGTTATACTCATGACAGAAGATGAATTGCAAACGCGGGTACTGACGAACTTACGGACATACCGCAAGAAACTGGGGCTCACTCAGGAGAAGCTTGCGGACAAAGCGGGCCTATCACGGCAGATGATGAACGACATTGAAGGACGCAGGAGATGGCTGACCAAGGGAACCCTCGTCAAGCTGGTCAACGCGCTCGAAATCGACGTGCATGAACTCTTTATCCCCACGCCGGGAGAAAGCGCCCAGGCAAAGGAAACTTACGAGCTCATAAAGGAAAAAGCTGTGGCCGAGATAAAGGAAGCCGTAGACAGGGCACTCTCGAGCGTCTGAAAGGACTAGTCCTTCAGGGAGAATTCCTCCAGATTGCCCAGTGCGGAAAGCTCCCCTATCACCTGGTCGTAGTCGTCCAGATCGGGAGACTTGACAGAGTACAGGAGGATGACCTTCCTGTCCGCCATAATGCGGCTGACACTCAGGTCCGTCACCTTGAATCCGTTTCTCTCTATCGCTTCCTTGGTCGCCCTCAGGTCAACAGCGGTTGCCCCTGAGTGTTCCGCATCACCGTCGGCGAAGACCAGGCGGAGTGTCTTGTTGCGTCCTGCCAGGAAGAACCGGCTCTCTATCTTCTCCAGCACGATGAGCAGGAAGATGGCGACGGCAAGGACAAGCAGGGACTGCTCGTAAAGCCCTGCGCCCAGAGCCAGACCTATCGCGGAGGCAGTCCAAACGACCGCGGCAGACGTCAGCCCGCGGATGTTCAGCCCCTGATGGACTATCGCCCCGCCCCCCAGGAAGCCTATGCCGCTGACAACACCGGCGATGACCCGGGTCGGATCCCCGCCGTAAAAGCCCTTGCCCGTCTGAATCTCGGTCAGGGCGTATGAGAGGATTGCGAGCAGGGTTGAGGAGACGCTTATCAGCACCAAGGTCCTCATGCCGACGACCTGATAGCGGTGTTTCCGCTCCCAGCCCAGAACGGCACCGGACACGGAGCTTGCCAATATCTTCAGGAAGGAATCCACATAAAAATCCATCGGAAGGTCAAACAGTTCCACAGGCAGCTCCTAGCGTTTTCTCAGGCTGAAGAGCTTGAGCCCGCCCGCCCCGTAGCGGCTCCCGGCCTTGACCCATTCTACGGAGGTCTTCGCGTCGAACTTCGCCCCCGTAGACTCGAAAGCATCCAGATAGGATGCAAGCCACTTGCCCAGCTCTACGTCGCTCGAGCCGGTCTCATTGCCCATGTCGCTCCGGGCAAGCAGGATATTCACGTAGGACTTGTTTCCGAATTGAGCGGCCACGTTCTCAGCGAAAATCTCAAAGGCGGCGGCGGCGGCGGCGACGACAGGGGACGATATGGAAGCCCCGCCGGACCGGTGGGCAGGAGTCCTCAGGCTGTCCACCAAATCAGGTGTTTCCTTGAACAGGAAAACAAGCATGCCGGGAGTTCCAGATGCATTCTTCTTCTCAAAGCGGGCCAAAACCTCCAGAGCGAGGCACTGAAAGGGAAGAACAAGTTCGTCGCAGCCCCTCGCGCACTCACCGCAGGACAAGTGGTGCTCAAGCTGGGCAAACCACTCCGTGTCGAAGTAAAGGATAGCTTCGTCCATCCGCCCGAATGTCGCCTCGGTGCTGAAGATGAGGGTACGGGAAGAAATCGGGGAGGACTTATGCCACTCGACAAGGGAAATCCCGGAAGCTTCCGTAAGGGCCTTGCTTCTCTCTCCGGGGGAGTCTTCTGCCTCATCGTGATCGATCTCGGGAGATGTTATGGAAATGCTTCTGCCGGAGAGGGCTATGCCGTCGGCGAACTTGCTTCCGGCGGGCATGTCTTTTCCGGCGATAAGGACTGTCTTCGCCATAGCCCGATTATAACATATTCGGGCGGACTTTGCAAAGTCGCCCCTTGTTGATATAATGAGCCCCTATGAAAATCTGGATAAAGTACCTGATAGGCATACTTCTGGGTGCCGCGCTCGCACTCGTCCTGCCTGCCGGCTCCGCGAGGGCTCAGGAAGCGCTGGACTTCATCGTGGAGATGGTCATCCGTTTTGGCCGCTATCCCCTCATCCCCCTGCTCTTCTTTTCGATTTCCACCGCATGCTAC
>CACYDQ010000345.1 GCA_902773215.1 uncultured Spirochaetaceae bacterium
ATCGGCAAAAACCGCAATACTCGCAAGGTGCGTTATGCACAAAACCTGCTTGTTCACGGACAATTTCTTCATGTGCTCGCCCAGCGAAACTGCCACCTCTCCGCCTATTCCGGTATCAATCTCATCAAAAATGAGCGTTCCCGCAGTATCTGCGGCGGACAGTATTGTTTTCATCGCGAGCATGACACGGCTGATTTCGCCTCCCGAAGCCACCCGCTCCAAAGGCAACAGGGGCGAGCCGGGGTTCGCGCTTATGAGGAACTCTATGTCGTCCATCCCGTAGGGGCCGCACCTCTGCTCAATCGCGTCACCGGGCTTTACCTTCATGGACACCTTGAACACCGCGCTCTTCATGCCCAGCTTGGCGAGCACGCCCATGATGGCGGCGGACATCCGTGCGGAAGCCTCGGCCCGCTTGCCGCTTATCGCCTTGGCAGCAAGGTAGACCTTCTTCTCTAGCTCGGTTATTTCCGCCTCAAGGGCAGACTTATCCTCGCCCGCCCCTCCGAGCCTCGCAGCCTCCTCACGGGCATTATCCGCCCATGCGAGCAGGTCTGCGACCGAGGCATTCTGGGAGACATACTTCTTCTTGAGCTTGTAGATAAGCTCAAGCCGCTCCTGCACCTCGGCAAGGCGGTCGGGATCATATACCAGGCCGTGCTCGTATTTCTGTATCTCGCTGGAGATATCCTCCAGCTCATAGAATGCATTCTGAAGCCGCTCACTTATAGGCGAAAGCTCCGGGTCGGACTCAACAGCCCGCTCAAAGGCAGAATTCAGCCGCCTCATGCAAGGGATGACCCCCCCTACCCCCTCATCGCCGCCGTCCAGCTGATGGACAGCCTCGCCGATGTCGGAGCAGAGCTTCTCGTAGGAGGACAGGCGGCTCTCCTCGGCCTCCAGATCCTCCTCCTCCCCGTCCGACAGCTTGGCCGCATCTATCTCGCCGATGGCAAAGCTCAGCATCTCAAGCCGCTCCTGCCTGCCCTTCTCGTCGGTGTTGAATGACGAAAGAAGCTTCCGCTTCTCGACCAGGACATTGTAAATGGAAGTAAACGAAGCGACCTCATCGACTATCCCGGCGTATATGTCCAGGTAGCGGCGGTGCTCGGAGACCTTCATCAGAGACTGCTGCTCGTGCTGACCGTGCATATCCACGAGCGTGGAGGCAAAGGAGGACAAATCCGCCCGCGTGACAGGAACCCCACCAATCCATGCGGATGACTTGCCGCCCTCCTTGATGATCCGCCTGATGATGATGCGCGAATCCTCAGCCTCGATGTCATGGGCGGAAAGCCATTCCAGTGCTTCCCGGGAGTCTGTGCCCAGAAGGAAACTGCCGGAGACTTGCGCCTCGTGGAAGCCGGTCCGTATCTGCTCGGCCGAGGCCCTGCCCCCTAGGAGGAAAGCGAGGCTCCCGATGAGGATGGACTTACCCGCACCAGTCTCGCCGGACAGGACAGTGAACCCCCTCCCGAAATCGACGTGCGCGCTGTCTATGAGGGCAAAGTTCTTTACGTCAAGCTCCTCAAGCACGAGGACCTCCCGCCCAGTTGAGCTTGCTCTGCAAGGCCGCATAGAACTTCTCCTGCGTCGAGCAGAGCAGGCGGGCCTTGTACTCGGTCAAGCCTAGGATTATCACGTCGCCTTCCTCCAGACCGAAGGAAAGCTGGCCGTCGGACGTAAGCTCCACCCCGATGCGGGACGGCAGGACGGTTATCGCAATCTCCCCGTCCGCGCCGAAAACGAGGGGACGGGCGGACAGGCTGAATGAGCTTATCGTCGTCAGGAGCATCGCCTCCATCGTCGAATCCACGATGGGACCTCCCGCCCCGGCGTTGTAGCCCGTAGACCCGGTCGGCGTGGAGACAATGACCCCCGTCACCTTGAATGGTCCCAGCAGGGCATGATTGTAGGCGACCTCAAGGTTTATCAGCGAGGAATTGGACTTGCCCGCTATCACGATGTCGTTCATGCAGTTGGTCTTGAACACGGTCTTACCGCCGCGCAGGACCTCGGCTTCCACCAAACTCCGCTCGCTGACGTATGCGCTGCCGTCAAGGTAACCTGCAAGCTCCTCCTTCCATTTGGAGACCTGTATGCTCGCAAGGAAACCGAACTCCCCCAGGTTGACAGCGAGTACTGGGATACCAAGGGGGGCACACCCCCTGCACGCAAAAAGCACCGTGCCGTCCCCCCCGAGCGTTATGACGAAGCTGTAACTATCGAATGAGGGGGAAAGGTTCTTGTTCCGCATAGTGGAGCCATCGTACTCAAACACATCGCAGGCCACACCCTTTTCTGACAGGAAAGATGCTATCTCACCCCCGAGGGCAACAGCACCTTCCTTAAAAGAGTTCTCTATGACAAGGCATTTTTTCATATACACCATACACCTCTGCAGAAAAACTCACGGGAGCGACTGCAAAACCTTGACGATGCGGGCAGCATCCTTCTGCCCGAGCCTGGGATACAGAGGGAAGAGTGCGCAGCGGAGCAAGAGGGAGTTCGCACAGATACACGAAGGGGCAAGCTCCTCCTGCCTGAGGGCTATGACCGAATTCTCGTATGCCTGCCTGACCTCTATTCCTTTTTTCTGGGCGTATGACTTCACGTCCTTGAAGCCTGTGTTGAGAACAAGCGGGAAGGAATAGACAGTGGAAGAATCCCCTTCCGCCCTAACGTAGGTCTTATGCCTGCCGCTCATTATGGCGCGGGAATACAAACCGAACAGCTCCTTGCGGACGGCCTCGTTGCGCCCGTACTCCTTGAGCTCCACGTATGCAAGCGATGCGTTCATGTCAGGCATGAGGTCAGTCGAAGGAGCAGCATCACCCAAGGCCTTGAGCGGGATCCATGCCTTCCGGGCCGGGGCCATCAGGACGGCCCCTCCCCCGGCAGTCACGATGTCCCTGTCCTCCATGCCGAAAATCGCGTATGTGCCGTACATCCCTGCAGACTTTCCCTTCGGCCTGTTTTCATCACCGCTTTCCTCCCCGCCCGGATTCGCATCTTTCTCAGGATAACGGGCAAGGGCAACCTGGGAGATATCCTCGATGACAGGAACACCCAGAGACAAGAAAGAATCTATGTCGGGAAGAACCCCCATCGACTCGGTAAGGATAAGGAGCTTGCCCCCCTGCCTGACCCCTTCGGCGCAAATCTCGGGAGTAACCAACCCCGTCTCCTCACAGACATCAAGGACAAGAGGCTTGTAGCCCAGCTTCTCAAGGGTCAGAATCTGCCAGCAGGGAGCAAGGGCACTTATCATGACAGGACACCCCTTCTCCACACCAGAATCGCCGGAAGCGACGAGGGCAGCAAGGGCATACTCAAGAGCAAGGGATGGGCTTCTCAAGGCGACAGCACCGTCACAGGACGTACTCTCCTTGACGGACTGAATCAGGCGGGTACAAGCCTCGCCCGGTCCAAGACGCTCATCGACCATGCAGACAAGCACGGCTTCCATCTCCTTGCGCCGTATCGTTGAGCTATAGGTATTTATCATTGTCTAAAAACTATACGAGCCCGCGTTTATGCGCTCGCCATCTGAGGGTCGATAATCTTCTGCAGCTCCCCTGCGCTGAAAATCTTCCTGATATCAAGAATAATCAGGTACGACTCATCCTGCTGCCTTACGACACCCTCGATGTATTCGGTACCGATGCCGCTGAACATCTGTGGCGGGGGCTTTATGTCCGTCCTGTCGACAGGGATGACGCGGGCAACGTGGTCGATGATGATACCTATCTTGTTGTCCTCGATGTTCAGGATGATAAAACCGCCATCATCATCAGCGAGATCATCGTCCGTCTCCTCCACCTTGTTCACCAGTTTTATGTGGAAACGCTTATGGAGGTTTATAATCGGGATTATCTCGGCGCGGAGGTTTATGATTCCCTCCACGTAGTAAGGCGCGTTCGGAATCGGCCTTACGTTCTGCACACGGACAATCTCCTTGACATCCATGATGTCTACACCGTAAAGCTCCTCGCCCAAGCGGAAAGTAACGAGCTGGAGCATCTTATTCTCTTCGGCCATCTTTTTCTTCTCCTAAAAACTCAGGGGCGCCTTAATCAAAGCAACCATCCTCTCTATTTTACACCACAAGGGCACATTAGTCTACTATAAAAAGCGAGAGTACCCGCACTTTTTCGACAAAGCCCCTCTTCAATATATCGGCACATTCACACACGGTCGCACCGCTGGTTATGAGGTCATCAACAAGGATAACCTCCTGCGGAATTATATCACGCCGCTTCAACCGTGTAAATCGTGTTGAAGGGGCGTAAACACCCCGCATGACATACCGCTCTCCGATGGACTTCTTCTTCTGCTGCGCACCGGACATGCGCACCAGGAGCCTCTCCACCCGGTAGCCGAACATCACCGCAAGCAGGCGGCAGAGCTCGTCCACCTGATCCCAGCCCTGCCGCCTGATTTTTCCGGGCCGGGGCGGAACCGGAACCAGGCAGGGAACCTTCCCTGCCCCGAACATCTGGCACAGGGCCATATGCACTGCGGATGCGAACAGGGGCGACAGACTCCGCTCCCCCTCCGCTTTCCAGGCGAACAGGAGGTTCTTGTACCAGAGCCGGTAGGGATACAGGGGGAAAATACCGTCCAGCCGGGAAAAAACCGGCTCCTTCCTGCATGTCATGCAGATTCCCCGCTCGCCCAGAAGCAACCTCCCGCAGACGGAACATCTCCGGGAGGAAACAGGCGTGAACCGCAGCACATGCCGCCTCGCGCAGTCCCTGCAGAGGGGAAGGAAAAGCGACGGCTTCCCGCAGCACAGGCAGCTCGTTCCCCCGAAGCAGAAAGCGAATGCCCGGGACAGGAAGACACTAGCCAGAAAAGCCGGACGGAGCAACAGCCACCCCATGGCAAGAAAACTCATTCTCATACTAATATATATAGTATCCGAATACAGTTTTCCTACACTTCGTCCGGAAAATTTTAAAAAAAACGGCCGGAATCCTGCGGTGCCCCCATTCAGCCGTCAGTTAACGTAATCAGTACTGGCCGTCCCCGTGCCCGTAACCCCTTCCAGAACCGCCAGCACGTCCGTAGCCTGCATCGCGCCCGAAGCCGCCACGGCGCCCTTCTCCGTCAGTCCGCGGCCTTCTCGGTGGCCTGGGCTTGTCCTCAGCCTCGTTCACGCGAACCTTGCGGCCGTCTATCTCGCGCCCGTTCAGCTCGCTGATGGCCTTGAGGGCGGCATCGTCATCCGCCAGCTCGACGAAGCCAAAGCCCTTAGACTGCTGCGTATAGCGGTCCTTGATGACTGCCACGGAAACAACCTCACCATAAGAAGCAAACTGCCCCCGGAGCGTGTCCTCCGTGGTCGCATAATTGAGGTTCCCGACATAAATTTTCTTGGACATACAATAATGATCCTTTGCCGTCTGACGGCTTTAAATTTGCAGATACCTGCTCTATTTAAGAGTACTATACCTTTTTTCAGCTGTCAAGGGAAAGGGAAATGCCCCGTTCCTAAACTTTTCCTCTTTTTTTTTTAAAGATTGTGTGATAATATATATAATATGAAAAAGAAGGAATTTTATAATCTTTTGAAATCCGTTCCCAAAGCAGAGCTTCACCTTCACGAGGAGGCCGTCATAAGCAAAAAGACGATTAACAAGCTCTACAAAGAAAACATCGGCGCGGACATGAGCGAGGAAGATATGAACGGTCTCTTCGACTACAATGACCTCGCAGGTTTTTTGGATTCCTTCATCGCCATACAGAAATTCTTCACCAAAATAGAGAACCTCTACTACGTCACGGACGATCTGAAGAGCTACCTTCAGGCAAACAACATCAGCTACTGCGAGACCTTCTTCAGCCCGACATCCCACCTCAAGAAGGGCTGGGATTTCAAGGATATGTCCAAGATTCTCTCGGACGGTGCGGAAAAGATACAGAAAGACACCGGCAAGACTGTCCGCTACATCGTGGACGTGAGCCGCTCTTTCGGAGTAGAGAACGCCCAGCATAACTTGGATTTGGTCATAGAGGCAAACAACCCCTACATCATCGGCATAGGGCTCGGAGGGAACGAGGAAGCCGCCCCTGCCAAGGACTTCCAGAGCGTCTTCGACAACGCCATCAAAGCCGGCCTGCACGTGGTCGCCCATGCTGGCGAGACAGTGGAAAGCTGGTCCATGAAAGATTCCATCAACCTTCTGCACGTGGAAAGAATCGGTCATGGCATTTCGGCCATCTATGACGAGCCCTTCGTCAAGGAACTGGCGGTCAGCAGGCTCCCCCTGGAAATCTCACCCACAAGCAATACCTTCATCGGGAAATACGTCAAGGACATAAAGGAGCACCCCATAAAGCGGCTCTTTGATGCAGGCGTGAACGTCACACTGAACACCGATGACCCGACATTCTTCAAGGTCTCCCTGATTGACGAGTACTGGAACGTATACAAGAACCTGAAATTCACCCTCGACGAGATAAAGATGCTCATCAAGAACGGCTTTAATGCGGCCTTCATCAGTGACGAGGAAAAGAAACGCCGCTGCGATGAAGTGGAAGACAAGTGGGCCGCCTGGTTCCAGAGCCATCCGCAGGTAAAGCCCTGAGAAACCATGTAATCAAACAGCCTCGTTGATAACGCGCACCTATCCTTGGAGGAACGTCGTATCTGGCACGAAAGACCATCGGCTGGGGCCTGTTCAGTATTTGACCAAAACGTAAGTCACGGAACCGGAGACCTTTGAGTAACGGTTATCAGGTATTTCCCTGATGACGCTATACCCCATATTCTTGTACGATTCCAAAACAGAGACATCATCAATCAAGGCAATCACATCATCCCCATCCTTAAGAGGCTCTTCATTATAAGAATAGAAATATAACCATCCGTATGACCGGGAATCAACCTTAAGATGAGCCCCGAACGTATTCCTCGCTTCCGCAACAACAGCAGAAACCTCGTCATAGTAAGCTTTCTGTTCTTCGGTAAGGCGGATTTTTTCCATAAATGCAAAATTCGTGCTGTCCGCGTATACGTAGGGAGCCATGGCTTTTTTTATGCCCCCCTCCATCCTGGACAAAAGGACAGGGGAAAGGATAAGGATAAACAGCAGCCAGGCAGGCCAGGCTTTCTTACACACGCGGAGAGAAACGGCAAGGAGCCCGTAAAACAGAAGCAGGGGCATGGGGAAAGCTGCCCAAAAGACGTGCCGCACACAAGTGACAGGATAGTACTGATGCCAGGAAGCTATACAGATTATGCTCCAGGCAAAGAGCATCGAGATGCGGCTTTCCTTTTCCACATCCCCTTTATTCCTCTTTGCAAGCAGTTTCTTTATGGCAACGAACACAAAGACCACGATGGAACTCAGCGGCAACAGCCGCCATGTGATGAAGATTTTTTCCTTTGACTGAAGCAGATAGGTATGTACAAAGAGGCAGTCAAGGATGTTTGAAAGGGGATTCGATGTATCCGTCCTCTCCTTTGCAAACTGGTACGTGTCGATGAAGTTTCGCCTCAAAAACTCCATAAAAGTCCCTTTAGAAACAAGTAAAGATATCCCCCCCCCCACTACCAAAGCAAACACAGAAAGATAACACAGGACAGCCTTCTTATAGTTAGGGACATACAGCCCCAGAGGAGCGGCAAACACAAAAAAAAGCACGAAAGAAAGAAAGAGGACAATGCCGACAGGCTGCCGGCAGAGGAAACACGCTATCGTGGATAAAGAACTGAGTACGAGCAAAATCCCCTTTCCATGCCGTATATAACAGAAGAAGAGATAACCCGCAAGAAGCAGGAACATAAGGGCACAAACTGAAGACCATGGCTGAAAGAGGCAGATATAGAACGGTGCCAGAGCAAGGGTGAGCAGGGCAACAACAAAAGACCGCCATCCGCTCATAAACTGGCAGCAACAGAGAAAGAGCAAGCAATAGCACACGGCATAGACACAGGAAGTTGCCATGTTTATGGCCCACAGGTGTTCTCCAAACAGCTTAATGAAAGCAGCCATTATGTAATAGAAGAGCACTCCGTACTGCCCCCCGACATCCCGGTACATAACGGCACCTTTGGACAGAAAACGGGCTGTGAAAAAAATACTGCCGTTATGCTGTGCATCAAAGTCATAGTTCGAAAAGAAATAAGTTATCAAAAAAGAAACAAGGGAGAGAAGCAAACACGCACAAATCCGGTCAACCTTATGAGATGCCAAGGAAGAAAAATTGAAGAAGATTCCTATCCACGCTGCGAAACTACAGACGCACGCGAGATAGGAAAGATTCATCAAACGACAGTCCCAAAGCTGCGGTTGACGAAGAACCTTACCTGTCAAAGACTGAAATACCGAGAGAAATGAAATCCGGACCCATGAAAACTGGAAAAGAAAACAGATAAGGAAAGCAGTTCCTGCAAGGTAAAGGCCGATAAGGCGCAACCGTTTTAGCTTTGCCCGGCAGACCATTACTTTCAGTTCTTCAATCATGACTTTCCCTACCTCCCTACTAAAAAAAAAGCCGGCGGCCACCTACTTTCCCCCGTAAGGAGTATCATCGGCGCAGGGGAGCTTGACTTCCGTGTTCGGAATGGGAA
>CACYDQ010000346.1 GCA_902773215.1 uncultured Spirochaetaceae bacterium
GTGGGGCAACTGGTTCTCCTGCGAGCCGGGCACCAATCCGGGCTTCCTCTACCAGCAGAACTCCGTCTGCGATGCGGTCGTCGCGGCCGTGCACCTGAATATCTTCAACAACCATTCCGACCGCGTCCGCGTCGCGAACTTGGCACAGGCAGTCAACGTCCTGCAGTCCCCGGTTCTGACCGAGGGCGACAAGATTGTCCTGACACCGACCTGGCACGTCTTCCACGCATTCAAGGCGCATCAGGGCGCAACCCTGCTCGGGACGAGCTTCGCCTCCCAGTCGGCAATTTTCCACGACGAGGAGCTCGGCAAGGACATCAAAATTCCGGGACTCTCTGTCTCCGCGTCCGAGCGCGAGGCAGGCGGCAGGACGAGCTACCTGGTCACCGTCGCCAATCCCGACGTGGACAAGTCCAAGACCGTCGAGATCAGCCTTGCCGGGCTTACGGGCAAGATTCAGTCCGCCGCCGGTACGATTATCAACGGCGACAAGATGGACACGATCAACACATTTGAGAAGGGTGATGCCGTCACCGAGAAGACCCTTGCGGTCAAAGTTCTGGACGGGGAGAGCGTCTGCATAGAGCTTCCCGCCCACTCGGTCGCGGCGGTCACCGTCACGGCATAAGCTACTCCCGGGCACCATCAGCGGAGCCCGGGAATCTGCCCGTCAGGACAGCCCCAGCAAATCCCTGACGACCTCGCCCGCAATCAGGAGGCCCGCCGCCGGTGGCACGAACGCCGTGCTGCCGGGGACGACTTTGCTTCCGTCAGCCGGGGCTGGGGGAGACAGGGGCGGCTCGTCCGAGTAGACGACCTTGAGAGACGTAACCCCGAGCTTCTTGAGCCGCTGCCGCATGACGCGGGCGAGGGGGCAGACGGATGTCTGGTAGATGTCGGCAACCTTAAAGCGGTTGGCCTGAAGCTTGTTGCCCGCCCCCATCGAGCTGAGTATCCGGGTCCCCGACGACTGCGCGTGCAGAATCAGGGCGACCTTGGAAGACACGCTGTCTATCGCGTCCACCACGTAATCGCAGGAAGCAAGGTCGAATTCTCCCTTGTTCTCCTCGCTGAAAAATTCTTTCCGTATTTCCACCTGCACGGCGGGGTTTATGTCCCGCATCCGGTCAGCCATTACGTCCACCTTGTGCAAGCCAAGCGTCCGCTCCGTCGCGATAATCTGCCGGTTGATGTTGGAGAGGCTGACCACGTCGTTGTCAACAAGCAGAAAGCTCCCCACCCCGCTCCTCACCAGAGCCTCGCACACGTAGCCCCCCACCCCGCCGACACCGAATACGGCGACACGGGAAGCGGCGAGACGGTCCAGTGCGGAATCCCCGACAAGAAGGCCCAGGCGGGAAAAGCGTTCGTCAGCCATCACACGCCTCAGTAGTAGCAGGGCTGTATCTGCCCCTCCTGGCTGTAGTCCACGAAGCCCGGGATGTTCTTGGCCAGCTTCTGCATCCTCTGGTCGGTGGAGGCAATCACGTCCGCGATGGACTTGAGCTCCTCGTCAATCCCCGGCTGCATGGCGAAGTCCTTCTTGTAGTGCAACTGATGCTCCAAACTCGCCCAGAAGTCCATCGCAATCGTGCGGATCTGGATTTCCACCGGAATCTCCCGCTTCTGATCACTGAAATAGATGGTCACTTTGACGATTACGTGCAGGCTCCGGTAGCCGCTCTCCTTGGGGTGCCGGATGTAGTCTTTCAGCTCTATAAGGGTGATGTCGTCCTGCTGGAGCAGCATCTGCATGACTCGGTACACGTCGCTGATGAAGGGACAGGTCACCCGGATGCCCGCGATGTCATAGAGCTTGTTGACCATGTTGTCCATCGTCACGCTCTGACCCTTGCGCTGGAGCTTCTCCGCTATGCTCATCGGATCCTTGACCCGGCTCGTAATCGTGCTTATGGGGTTGCGGGAGTGTGCGCTCTCGAATTCGTCCTCTATAATCTCAAACTTTGTCTTTATCTGCTTTATGCCGCTCTCATAAAACATAAGCAGCTGTTGGAATTCCATGGCAGTGTGAAGAATTTCGCTCGGATCCACCAGAAAGTTCTGATTGTCGCTGGCAAAGCTTTTCAATACAAGTTCTTGATCCATATTGTATACTAAACAACAGTAGTTATGAGCAGGTTATTTAAAATTGCGTTATTCGTGGAAGAAAGGTAGGGATATACTTAATTAAAAAAAAAGCCGGCGGCCACCTACTTTCCCCCGTAAGGAGTATCATCGGCGCAGGGGAGCTTGACTTCCGTGTTCGGAATGGGAA
>CACYDQ010000347.1 GCA_902773215.1 uncultured Spirochaetaceae bacterium
GACAACCTCAAGGCGATGGGGGTCAAGTTCGAGATGAACACCCTCGTCGGCCGCACGACGAGCGTCCAGCAGATCCTGACCGACAAGGGCTTTGACGCTGCCTTCATCGGTACGGGGGCGGGGCTTCCCAAGTTCTTCGGCATCCCCGGCGAGAACTACATCGGCGTTTTCAGCGCGAACGAGTACCTGACCCGCGCCAACCTGATGAAGGCGTATGAGAAGGGAGTCGCCGATACCCCCTACTACGAGGCGAAGACCGTCGTCGTCTGCGGCGGCGGAAACGTCGCGATGGACGCTGCCCGCATGGCCCTGCGCCTGGGTGCGGAGAAGGTCTACGTCGTCTACCGCCGCACCAGGACGGAGATGCCCGCCCGTAAGGAGGAGGTGGACCACGCCGAGGAGGAGGGAGTGGAGTTCCGCTTCCTTGAGAACCCTGTCGAGATCCTCGGTGACAAGGAGACCGGCCGCGTGACGGGAATCCGCGCCCTGACCTACGAGCTCGGCGAGCCTGACGCTTCAGGCCGCCGCCGTCCCGTCGAGGTGAAGGGGAGCGAGCACGACATTCCCTGCGACGCGGTCATCGTCGCGCTCGGCAACAACTCCAACCCGCTCATCCCGCGCACCACGCCTGACATCCACACCGACCCCAAGGGCCACATCACCGTGGACGACAAGCAGGCGACCAGCATGACCCGCGTCTGGGCCGGAGGCGACATCGTCCTCGGTGCGGCGACGGTCATCCTTGCGATGGGCGAGGGCCGCAAGGCAGCCGCGAGCATCAACGAGTACTTGAAGACAAAATAAAAAAGACGGTCACCTGCGGCATGATTAAGCCGGCGGTGACCGCCTCTTTCCTGATGACATCCCCCGGGTATGCCCTGATTTCACGGGCCGTGCCCGGGGGATTTTTTTTGCCCCTTACTCCGCGACCGTCACGGGGATGCGGCTTATGCCCGTGACGGGATTCCTGAGCTTGACTCCGCCCCGCTCTTCGGTACGGACGGCGATGAAATAGTCTCGCCCCGGCTCAAGCGTGCGCGGCAGGTGGAATTCCAGCCGCGTGTCCGCGTTGTGCGTGATGAAGTCATCGGGCACCCTGACCCAGTCCGCCTCGGTGCCGGATGGAATCTTGCCCCCGGAATCCGGGTCCGGGTTGTCGATGGCGGGGACAAAGAAGATGCCTCCCTTCTCGCCCCCGACCTTGAGCTTCCTGCCCGTTATCCTCGCGCTGAACGTCGCCTTGAGGACCCCGTCCGCCTCGCCTTCCTTGGCGACTGGGTTCGCGATCTGGCTTATCTGCGGCGCGGGATCGACGACGGCAGTCACCGCCGCCGTCATACCCCGGAGCCGCTTCCTGAGCCTGTCGTTCACGGCGAAGCGGGCCTCGAAGCCTGTCACCGCCTCCGATTCCGGCGTGAGCGTCCGCACCCCTCCGATCGGGGCGATGTAGAGCTTGCAGATTTCCATGATGTCCACGGAAAAACCGAGCTCCGCCTGCTCAAGGATTTCCTTCTTCAGGAGCTCCATCGCATGCTCCACCTGGTAGCGGTCGATTCCCTGGTTGTGGGCGGCGACGAGGTCCAGCAGCTGGTCGGTCGTCACCGTCTTCCTGGGAACCCGCGCAATGTAGGTGTTCTTCCCGAAGTTGCACGGGGTAAGGGTTACCGCGAAATTCGTCTCGCGCTTCGTGTCAATGCTGGTCATAGCATACTCCTCAGGCTGCGGGCGATTTGGATTTTGTTTGTGCCGCCCGTGCCTGCGCATAATCTAGCACGGGAGGGGAGGGGCAGGATGTAGCGAATTCGCCAGCCCCGGATTTTTTCCACGGCAGCCTGAGGTGCCTTCGTACTGACAGTTTGCGGGGCCTTCGTACTGGCAGTTTGCGGGGCCTTCGTACTGGCAGTTTGCGGTGCCTTCGTACTGACAGTTTGCGGAGCCTTCGTACTGACAGTTTGCGGGGCCTTCGTACTGACAGTTTGCGGTGTCTTCGTACTGGCAGTTTGCGGAGCCTTCGTACTGACAGTTTGAGGGGGCTTCGTACTGGCAGTCGGAGAGGCCTCATACTGACAGCCGGAGGGTCCTACTGTTCAGTCACAGGAGATTGCGCTTAAAGCGACATGTTCATTCCCTCGCCGTTGTCGTTGAAGCCAAGGCTCCTGTAAAGCGGGTGTCCCATCTCTGTCGCAAAAAGTCAGAAAGGATGCGAGGCTTGGTTTGCCATCGGTAAGTTTCTCTTCGTCAAGCAGAAGATATAAGCTGCCTTTCCCAAGCTTCTGGTGGAAAGAGCC
>CACYDQ010000348.1 GCA_902773215.1 uncultured Spirochaetaceae bacterium
CCTCAAGCTCCGGGACCAGGTAGTGGTAGTTGGTGTTGAACCACTTCTTCATCGGCAGGGCCTTGACGTCGCCCTTGTCGCCCTGATAGCCGTGGGCCATCGCGAAGTAGGTATCCAGAGAGGAAAGGCCCAGCTTGGCATAGCGGGAAGGAATGGCGTTCAGCATGAAAGCCGTATCAAGCATGTTGTCGTAGAAAGAAAAGTCGTTGGAGGCGATGAAAGAGATGCCTGCGGCCTTCTGCTTCTTCCAGCCGTACTCGCGCATCTCGGCGGCTGTCTTCTGAACCTCGTCGGCGCTGACTTTGCCGGCAAAATACTTCTCGATGGCGAACTTAAGCTCGCGGTGGGCACCCACGCGGGGGAAGCCGATAACACTTGTCTGTTCCATGGGAAGTAATGTTATCAGATTGCTAGGATATGTTCAAGGCGTTTCTATGGTAGAAATCAGGAAACAGGCCGTCAGTCCGCCCATGCTTTACAGCTGCGGGCCCCTCTGCTATAATGCCCCTGTGTAAGGAGGTCGTTTTGGAAGGCTACATACATTCTATAGAAAGCTTTGGGTCGGTGGACGGGCCGGGAGTCCGCTTTATCATCTTCTTCGCGGGCTGCCCCCTGCGCTGCAAGTTCTGCCACAACCCGGACACCTGGGACATGACGAAGGGCGAGAAGCGGACGGCGGAAAGCCTCATCGAGGAGGCCCTGGACTGCCGGAGCTACTGGGGCAAGCACGGCGGCATCACGGTGAGCGGAGGGGAACCCCTCGCGCAGATTGACTTTTTGACGGAGCTCTTCACCAAGGCGAAGGAGCAGGACATCAACACCTGCATCGACACGTCGGGCGGCCCCTTCACCAAGGAGGGCCCCTGGTTCGACAAATTCCGCCAGCTGATGGACGTGACCGACCTGCTCCTGATGGACATCAAGCACATAGACGACGCGGAGCACCTGGAGCTGACGGGCAGGCACAACGGCAACATCATCGAGATGTTCCGCTACCTGGACGAAATCAACAAGCCCATCTGGATCCGCCACGTCCTCGTCCCCGGCATCTCCGACAAGGACGAATACCTGGAGCGGACGGCGGAATTCATCAGGACGCTCCACAACGTGGACCGGGTGGAAATCCTGCCCTACCACACGCTCGGCATTCCCAAATACGAAAAGCTCGGTCTGGAATACCCCCTCAAGGGAGTGGACTCCCCCACCGCCGAACGCGTGGCGAACGCCAAGCGCATCCTCGGGGTGGAAGACTACACCGGCTGGAAAAAGGAGCTGGAATAGAAAAGCAGCCCCCAAAACCCAGGGGGCTGCCCCCGGAATCATTTGAGCACAAAGCCCTCGGCATTGTAGGAGAAGTACTTCTGCTTCCCCTTGCCATCCACGTCCCGGTAGACTCCGCAGGACGTAACGTAGATGTCGTAGCCCTGCTTGCTGCCCAGGAAGAGGGGGACTTTGCCGGACACGCTGTTGCCCCCGTCCTTCCCCCGCTCCTTCAGGCGGGACTCAAGCTCTTCCGTTATGCTCAGGACCGTTCCGTCGGGAAGGACGATTTCGGGATTCTGATATTCCTCCCGCTTCGTGCCGGCTTCATTCCGGCCCTCATAGTTCATCCAGTCACTTATGTCAAACCGATATAGTTCGCTGTAGCCGGATATGTCCATGCAAGGCGCGGTGCCGGACTCCATGACATAGCTGAAGGAATAGTTGATGTCCGCGTCCTCGTCCTTGAAGTAGTTGTGCGACCACTCGAATCCGAAGAGCCTCTGGAAATGCGTGGAGAGGTCCTCGTCCTTGCCCTTCTCCAGCCACCATGAAGGCTCTCTGCCCTCCAGGTTCATGTCATCCAGCTTGTCGTATGCGGAAACGATGGCGGCCTTCTCGTCGAGCGACAGGCTGCCCTTGCCGTCGGGGACGATCCTGCCGTCCGCATACAGGCCGTGGGTTTTGAAAATTCTGACGACCCGCCCGCACTGGCTGCGCAGGGTGACGGAGATGACGTTGAGCGGTCCCCAAGTCGCGGCAAGCAGGAAGAGGGCGACGAGCAGGTAGACTGCCCTCATATACCGCCCCTTCCGTATGAAGGGAAGCAGGCAGAAGACGACGCTGACGATGATGTAGTACAGGCTCGCAACCCGGCTTTCCGTGAATCCGTAGGCGTTCACGCGGATGGCATATGCGAGGATTTGCAGGGGGATGAGTGGCAGGAAAAGCAGGTTGCCCCACTTCTTGAAGAAGGGCACTTTGTCTTCCAGGCAGACATAGAATATGAAGAAGAGGGCGGTCGCGACGGACACGAAGGGGTTTATCTGCCCCACCGGCATGCTCCGCGTCACGAGGCACTTGATCAGGTAGAAGTAGAGCACCGCAAGCAGCACGAGCGTGATGGGGAAGAGCACGTAGGACATGATGACCGTGAAGGGCTTGGGAATGCTTATTTCCTTCTCCTCCCGCGCCGTGTATGCGACAAGTACGTTCACGCCAAAGAACATATAGGTAAAGCAGAGCACCGCCAGGAAGGGGGTGTGCGAGTCGAACTTGAAGATGAGCTGCTGGAAGGCGACGACGACGAGCATCAAGCCGGACATAAGGCAGGACGAGGCGATCCCTGCGATGACGAACGCGACGATGATGTTGGGGGCGACCTGCGTTTCCTTCTGGATAAAGTGCAGCAGGAATACCGAGATGGCAATCATCGCGAACACCATGCCCAGGTACCGCATCCATGTTTCGGCAGAACTGAAGTCCTTGAAGCAGAAGAACACGAGGACGCAGACCGGAATGCTCAGTGCCTGCAGGCCCAAGGACACCCGCTGCCATTTGTCCCGCCCAAGCTCTTTCTGGAATGGGGTCAGATGCCGTTTCCCGCCATAGGACTTCGCCGCACAGATGCAGAGCATGCCCGCAAGGAATGCGAACACCGCCGCAAACACGGCGGCAACGCTCCAGCGGCCGAACATCCGGGTAATCGCCTCGGACGCATCCCTCAGGGCCTCCACCTGGTGGGACTCGCTGCCGAACGTCGTGCGGGCATCGGCAATCCGCTTGTCCCAGATTTCATCCGCCGCACTGGCCATCACTGCGAACACGGCGGCAGCAAAGCTCCCGACGAGGGTGCCGGGGAAATTCCGCACGGACTTCTTGAGCGCAGCAATCAAATCCTTCAATATGGTCATTTCTTCCATTCCTCCTATTTTAGAATCGTAATCTCTACTCGGCGGTTGGCGGCACGGCCTTCCTCCGTATCATTGTCTGCAACGGGGCGGGCAGCCCCATACCCCTTGCAGATGAACTGCTCCTCCCTCACTCCCCGCTTGGTAAGGGCTTCCGCGACGGCGCGGGCACGGGACAGGGACAGGCGCTTCTCACCGGCGGGCTTGTGCGTGTCGGCGGTATGGCCTTCCACAAGGTACTGCGAGTCGGGCGCGGCCTTGAGGATGCGGGCTATCTGGTCCAGCAGCTCTTCCTGTCCGGGCAGCAGTTCCGCACTGTCGCTCTTGAACTGGAAGGTGCGGATGACAATCTTCACACCGTCCGGGGTCTCCTGCACGGTCGTTCCCCCCATCGTAGCGGGGGCGTCTCCCGCCGTGCCTGTCCCGCCCTGCGAGCCAGTCCCCGACCTCTTGCCGCCGGAGCTAGTGCCCGCAGCACCACTTCCGCGTCCTCCCGAACCGGCGGCCGCCTCCGGTCCGCTCCCACCACCCGCAACCGCAATAATCTCCCGGCTGTTGTAGGCTGGGGGGTAGCGGGTAAAGAGCGAGATGGTCCCCTTCAGGCGGACGGTCCCGCCGCCCTCGTACACAAAGGTCTCGTCCACCGTGTCGCGTATCACAAGGGCATTGCCCTGTTTCTTGCTGATGATTATCGTCGCCTTGTGGCTGCCATCCGCCTTCTGCAGGGCCGCGTCCCCCTCTGGGTCGGTGTAGGAGATGCCGTAGCGGGTCGCCCAGCGGGCCTCCAGCACATGCACGTCTTCGCCGTTGTACACGTCGTCACGGACATAGGTATATTCGACGAGAATCGGCATGCGGGTGACCGTCCCGCTGTTCAGCGGGTCCACGGCGCGCTCAGCCTGTGCAACCCACTTGTCGCCGACCTGTATCTTGGACTTAGTATAGGAAGGAAAGCTGCGGAACGCCGGGTAGCCGTTGTCCTCCAGCATGACAAGCTCGCCTTCCGGCGTAATCTTGAACGAGGAGTCTATCGCCGTGTGGATGCCCTCGCGTATCCGCCTCCTGTCGCGCTTGGTCTCCTCCACGACGTAGAAGCTGCCCTCGTACAGGCGGTTCCCGTCCGCGTCCGCCCCCCTGTCGGCGACGTAGGACTGGAC
>CACYDQ010000349.1 GCA_902773215.1 uncultured Spirochaetaceae bacterium
GGCGACGATGCCGACCGTCATGGACACGCGGCCGCCCACCATCACGCGGATGGCGTAGTCGCGCCCGTTCTGGTCGGTGCCGAGGATATGGGGGAAGACCTTCTCGCCCTGTTGAATCAAGGCGAGCTCCGTCTTGGAATGCTCGAAAGGCTTGAGCCGTTCGCTCCCCTTCATCTGCTGCTCGTACTTGTAGGGGTAGAATGCCGGGACGATGAAGCACATCACGACGATCAGCAGGACAATGGCAAGGGATGCCATCGCAATCTTGTTCCTGCGGAAGCGGCGGAGGCCGTCCTTCCAGAATCCCACGGACTCGCGCATGATGACGAGGGACTGCTTCTCGTCTGCGGAGGCGGGTATGAAGTCGTCCACCTTGAGCTGGAGGCTCAGGGGGTTGCGGGCGTGTGTCCTGTCAATGTTGTCGCTCATTCTTTTCTCTCTTACTTAAGCTTGATTCTGGGGTCGACGACGGCATACATGATGTCAACGACGACGTTCATCATGATGACGAAGACCGCGAGGAATATCGTCGTGCCCATTATCATCGGGTAGTCACGGCTCGTGATAGCCCCGACGAACTCGGAGCCCAGGCCGGGTATGTTGAAAATCTTTTCTATTATAAAGCTTCCCGTCATCAGCGAGGCGATGAGCGGGCCCAGGTAGGTGACGACCGGCAGAATCGCGTTGCGGAGGGCGTGCTTGAAGATGGACTTGACGCTGCCCACCCCCTTGGCGCGGGCCGTCCGCATGTAGTCCTGCCCCATCACGTCGAGCATGGAGCTCCGCATCAGGCGGGCAATGTAGAATGTCGGGTACAGGGCGAGCGCGGCGACCGGCATGATGTAGCTTGCCGCACTGTTCAGGCCGAGCGAGGGCAGGAGCTTGAGCTTGGTCGAGAAGATGTACATGAGGAGCGTTGACGACAGGAAGCTGGGGATTGCGATTCCCGCCGTGGAAAGGACGACGAGGATGTTGTCGATCGCCTTGCCCCGCTTGTAGGCCGCAATCGCGCCGAGCGGCACGCCGAACAGGACTGCCGCGAGGATGGCCCAGCCGCCGAGCCTCGCCGACACCGGGAACTTGGTAAAGATAATCTCGCTGACCGTGCGGCCCCGCTTCTTGACCGACAGGCCGAAGTCGCCCTTGAGGAGCCCGCCCATGTAGGTCAGGTACTGCTGGCCGAGCGGCTTGTCCAGGCCATACTTGGCCTCCATCGCCGCCTGTGCCTGGGGGGTGACCGCTTTCTCGGAAAGGAAAGGCCCGCCCGGAACCATGTTCATGATAAAGAAGGTGAGGGTCGCCACAAGAAAGGCCGTTATGACGGCCGTCAGCAACCGTTTTAAGATATACCTCAGCATTTGGTATGCCCCGTGTAGTAGAGATAAAGGCGCGGTCCTGACTGCACGAGTGCAATCTTACGCAGTATAACAGGATATAATATATATCGGATAAAGTCAATACGGTCGGAAAAAGCGCGGTAAACTTTGTGCCGGCGCGGTTCCCGTCAGGGGGCTTATGCCCCCATGTCGCGCTTGAGGGCGGCGAGAGCTTCTTTCAGACCGTCGGGGATGCCGGGCGCGGGGGCCGGGGATACCGGGCCGCTTGCTGCCGGGGCGGCCCGTGACAGGGCGGCCTCCTCTTTCTCTGCCCGCTTCTCGGCAAGGCCCCGCGCTTCCTCTGCGCTGTAGGACGCTCCGGTGACGTTCCCCCGTTTCCCCGCGACGCGGAAGGCAAGGGTCTGCACGTCCATTCCCTTCGCGTACATGGACAGGCCTTTGAGGATATAATTTTTGCGGAGCTGGAGCAGCTCTATCCAGCCGGGATGGTCAGCCTCGATGAGGAGGACTCCGTTCTTGAGGTCAACGATACGGGAGTGGGCCGCAAGGTTCGCCCCCTCATTGGGATTCGTGCTGCTCCTGATGCTGAGCAGGATTTTGCGCCAGACGGCGAAGGCATCTCCCGCCTTCCGCGCGTCCTGGACGTTGAGCACGTCAAAGACCCCTCCCAGGACCGATGAGATGTTCTTTATCTCGTGCTCGTCATCAAACACTCAGACGTACACCTCTTCCTTGGACGGAGCCTTGCTGGATTCCACCTGCACCGTGCGGCAGACCCGGAATCCCAGCGTGCTGCTCTTGCCGGCGGGACCGCTTGCGCTGCGGAAGTAGACCGTGCACTGCTGCGGGTCGTCGAGCCAGCTGCCCCCGCGCTTGACGTGCGTGTCCCCGATGTTGGAGCCGTGGGGGTTGGTCATCGCCTTTATGGGCAGGTCGCCCATGTAGTCCCAGCACCACTCGGCAACGTTGCCGCACATGTCATACAGGCCCAGGGAGTTCGGCTTCTTGGTTCCGACATCATGGGTCGTGGCATTGCTGTTCTCGCCGTACCAGGCGATTTCGCCTATGTCGCTCCCGCCCGCAAACTGGTTTATGTCCGTGTTCTTGCCGCCCCGGGCAGCGTACTCCCATTCCGCCTCGGTGGGGAGCCGGTAGCCGTTCGCCGTGAAGTTGCAGACGACGCGCTTCCACAGGGGGCTCTTGCTGTCGAATTTGGTCAGGTCGGTCGCGTTGCCGATGCTGAAGCAGGGGGTCATCCCTTCCTTTATGCTCAGGAAGTTGCAGTAAATCAGCGCCTCGCACCAGTTGACGCACTCCACGGGCCGGTCCTTGCCGACAAGCTTGGACGGGTTGCTGCCCATTATGTACTCGTATTGCCGCTGGGTGACAGGGGTTATGCCCAGCTCGAAGTCAGTCAGCGTAATCTTGCGGTTGACCTCGTTCAGCCCCATCGGGAAGGTCCCTGCCGCCACCGCGACAAGCTCGGGGATGTCGCAGCTTGCGACTGCCGGAGACTGGGCTTTCCCGCCCGCGCCGCCTTCCGAAACAGGAGTCCCGCAGTGGGGGCAGAACTTGAATCCGTCCGCGACATCGGCTCCACATTTACTGCAAACCATATCTTTTACCTCTGAAATTTTGTATGTGTTCGATACCGGAAACATTATAGCACAAGCTTGGCAAAAACGAAAGAATCGGATTGACTTTTTTTGCAAAAAAAAGGAAAATGGAAGGAAGAGGATTTTTTGTTCGATGACCATCACAGAAGAAAAAAACGAAGCTGTAGCAAACCTTGTCCTTAACATCTCCGGCCGCCTGGACACGACCACTGCCCCCGAGCTGGAGGCCAAGCTGAAGGACTGCACCAAGGGCCTCAAGGCCCTCTTCCTGGACATGAAGGACGTGGAGTACATCTCCAGCGCGGGCTTGCGCGTCGTCCTGATGGCCCACAAGATGATGGTCGCGACCGGAGGCTCCATGGCAGTCCAGAATCCTTCCGACTTCTGCCGCCAGGTCTTCGAGGCCACCGGCATGGACTCCGTGCTCAACATCATCTAGGACCGGAATCCGTCCAGCCTTCCGCAACGTTACGAATTTCCTGCCGTAACGTTGCAAAATTTTTATTTCCGCCTTGCAAGACTTTTATTTCCACGTGGAAAACAATTTTTTCCCACGTGGATTTTTTTTGTGCGTAAGCCGTCCCGCTACATTTGCCGTTTTCAGAACTCGTTCCCGGGGAAGCGGGGAATCAGGTCGGTCGCCCTCTTGATGTCCTCGTCCGTCGGGATGTAGTCGCTCATCGTCCCCTCGTTGAACTTCTGGTAGCTCGTCATGTCAAAGTAGCCGGTCCCGGTCAGGCCGAAGAGGATGGTCTTTGCCTCGCCGGTTTCCTTGCACTTGAGGGCCTCGTCGATCGCGACCTTGATGGCGTGGCTGCTTTCCGGGGCGGGAAGGGTTCCCTCCACCCGGCAGAAGAGCTCGGCGGCCTCGAAGACGGCGGTCTGCTCCACGCTCCGGGCCTCCATGTAGCCGTCGTGGTAGAGCTGGCTCAGGATGCCGCTCATGCCGTGGTAGCGGAGGCCGCCCGCGTGGTTCGGGCTCGGCATGAACTGGCTTCCGAGCGTGTACATCTTCTGGAGGGGGCAGACCTTGCCGGTGTCGCAGAAGTCGTAGGCGAACACGCCCC
>CACYDQ010000350.1 GCA_902773215.1 uncultured Spirochaetaceae bacterium
CCAGCTTCTCACCGAGGATTTGGTCTACCGCAACACGAGCGCGGAAGTCAAGATGATAATCTCGTTCGACGACGGGCACATCGAGGATCGCATTGAGGAGTCGCTCGCCAAGTCCCCGAGCGTCAAAACCTTGGTCACGGTGTCGGGCGAGCGCAAAGGCTGGCTGGACTTCCACAAGGAGCTTGAGTCCTGCGGGATAAGCTTCCCCCGCCCGACCGGGAACGCAGCGACGCACAACGACGACCCCATGCTGATGTATTTTACGAGCGGTACGTCCGGTTACCCCAAGATGGTCATGCATTCGTACACATACCCCCTGGGGCACATCGTCACGGCAAAGTTCTGGCAGAACGTCATTGACGACGGCCTGCACTTAAGCGTCGCCGAGACGGGCTGGGGCAAGGCAGTCTGGGGCAAGCTCTACGGCCAGTGGATTGCGGGCAGCGCGGTCTTCGTGTATGACATGCTGTCGTTCACGCCCGACCTCTTCTTCAAGAAGCTCTCGCAGTACAAGGTCAACACTTTCTGCGCACCGCCGACCGCATACCGCTTCCTGATACGGCAGGACATGAGCAAGTACGACCTGTCCGCGCTCAAGTACTGCGTCACGGCGGGCGAGGCGCTGAACAGCGAGGTCTTCAACCGCTTCCTGGAACAGACCGGTATAAAGATGTTCGAAGCCTACGGGCAGACCGAGACGACCGTCACCGCGGGGAACTTCCCCGGCATGACGCCAAAGCCCGGTTCCATGGGCAAGGCCGCACCCGGCTACGACCTGGAGATTATCCGCCCGCAGGACGGCAAGAAGTGCGCCCCGCTCGAGACGGGAAGCCTCGTCATCCGCCTGGGGAAGGAGAAACCCGTCGGCCTGATGCTCGGCTACTACAAGAACGAGGAGGCGACGCACAAGGCCCTTGACGGGGACTACTACGATACCGGCGACACCGCCTACTACGACGATGACGGCTACATCTGGTTCGTGGGGCGGAACGACGACATCATCAAGAGCTCGGGCTTCCGCGTGAGCCCCTTCGAGGTGGAGAGCGTCCTGATGCAGCACCCCTCCGTGCTGGAGTGCGCCGTCACCGGAATCTCCGACCCCAAGCGCGGCCAGCTGGTCAAGGCGACCGTCGTCCTGAACAAGGGCTACACGGCCGGCAAGGAGATGGACATAGAGCTCAAGACCTTTGCCAAGACCCACCTCGCCCTTTACAAGATACCCCGGACAATCGAGTTCGTGGAAGAACTGCCCAAGACCATCAGCGGCAAAATCCGCCGCGTGGAAATCCGGCAGAAGGACGCGGGGAAATAAAGACATACGTGCTGACAGGCATAAGGGCGGATGGCAATGCTTTCCGCCCTTTTTGTTTGTAGCGGTCCATTCGTCGCCGGCCTTCCGCTTCCGCATAGCCCGAAAGCAGGCTTCTCGTTGCACGTTTCCCGGAATTCGTATATCATCAGGGACATGACCACCAAGGAAAAAGTCATCGCAGCCCTTGAGAAGGAAAAAGGCTCGTTCGTGTCGGGGGAAGCCCTTGCGACGGCATGCGGTGTTTCACGAAACGCCATCTGGAAGAGCATTACCGAGCTGCGCGAGAGCGGGTATCCCATCCAGTCGGTGACCAAGCGGGGGCACATGCTGGAAGAGACGAGCGACATCATCTCCAAGGCCGGAATCTGCATGTTCCTGACAAAGAAACAGGCGGACAGGCTGCTGGTGTACGAGGAGCTGGATTCCACGAACAAGGAGGCAAAACGTCTGCTCCTCTCCGACGGCCCTGTCCCGCACGGGACGGTCATCATCGCCAAACGGCAGACGGCGGGCGCGGGGCACGGGGGCAAACGCTTCTCTTCGCCCGACGGGGGCATCTACCTGAGCATCATCCTGCAGCCGGGAAAGCTCGCAGCCAGCATAAATCCCATAACGGAGACGATATCCTCGGCTGTGCAAACCGTCCTTGAGCGGACCTTCGCCGTCCGGCTGGACAGGAAAGCGGACAGCTCGCTCTACCTGGGACAGGACAAAGTGTGCGGCATCCTCACCGAAGGCATGGCCGACCTTGAGGCCGGCAGCTACAGCTGCTACATCGCGGGCATCGGGATATGGCCGCGGAAGCTCCGGGGACGGAAAAACATGCCCCTGCAGAAAAATGAGATTATAGCTGAACTGATAAAATCGATGAGCTTCTGATACAAATACAAGCACCCGCATGCGAAAAAGGAACTGCCAGCGTCAAGGTGACCCCCGCAGGAAATGTCAGCACACCCCGAGGCCTACGCCCGTTGGGCACCCGCTCCATACGTTTCAAAAGCTTCAGCTATGCATTAGTAAGAATACACTTCACACAAACACATTGTCAACCTTCAATCAATAACCAGTTGACATTTCTTTTTTTATACACTATAACCTCTCCCTATGAACAGCATCTTCCTCATCGCACTCGCACTCTATCTCCTCGTATTCATCGCAATCGGCCTGCGTGACATAAAGAACATCAGAACCTTCACGGACTATTCAACGGCAGGCAAACGGCAGGGGCTCTTCCCGGTCGTGATGACCCTGCTCG
>CACYDQ010000351.1 GCA_902773215.1 uncultured Spirochaetaceae bacterium
GACGAGTCGTAAGTCGCTATAATAGCGCGACTTACGACATCGCATTTTCAGAGTTACCTCGAAAAACTGAGGTTTTTCGAGGTTCCCACAAAAAAGCACCGGCAGGTTTCCCCGCCGGTGCCCGGCTGCGTGTTTTTACAGGGCTGGATGAACTTTTGCACGGTTCGACTTTTGGAGCGTTGAAGCTTTGAACCGCCGGTAAACGCAAGCGCAAAACTCAAGGACATAAAGTGATACAGTCTTACAACGTTAACGGCACAAGCCGAACTTGACGGAACAAGTTCAGGCAAAGGCGGCCTTCCGGGCCAAATCCTTAATCTGGATGTAAAAAACCAGCAGGATGAGCTCCCTGAAAAACCGTCGTTCGGGCGGGACGCGGACGCCCCTGCCTTCCGGACCGCAGCCAAAAAGATTCCCCCCGCTCGCGCAGGAGGAATCCTGTCTCAGTTTTACAGCAGGTCCTCGGGCATCTCCCAGTTCACCTGCCGGGTCGCGTTGAAGGCGGCAATCTCGTCCCGGATTTTCTCCAGCTCCTTGTTCAGCTGCTTTTTCATCTGGACGAGCCCTGTTCCCAGGACGGAATCGTCCAGCATCGGGTATCCGTAGACCGTGACATCCGTCCGCCTGAAGTTCCCCTTCGCGTCCGTGTTCTCGTAGTCAACCCTGCTTTCCGTGGAGACGGCCTTGATTTCCCGCTCCTTCTCGAGCAGGCGCTCCACGTACAGGAGCTTGGACTTGACGGCAGTCTCCTTGAACAGGAGCTCGTGCCCCTTCCGGTTGACGGCTTCCAGCGCAGTGTTCAGGGAAAGGCAGGCATCCGTGATGGCGAAGAGCTTCCTGACGGCCTCCCCGTAGGAAAGCCCGTCCAGCTTCTTGAGCTTCTCGCCCCGCTTCTCGGCAAGGGCGGCCTCGTCCGCGGGCTGGTTCTCGAACGTGAGGTTGTAGTCCACGTTATCCAGCATGAGGTTCAGCTTTACGGCGGCAGCCTTGAGCTCCGAGCGGACACGCATCGCTTTCTGAATGTTCATAAACCCTCCGTATCCTGCCATTATAGCACAGGCATGCGGAAAACTGCAATGCTTCGTCTAGGGCTGAAGCCGGTCGGGGACAAAGTTCTTTTTGACCCTGGTGTAAAACTCCATCAGCAACGTGTGCTCGGCTTCCGCCCGCTCATCTTTCAGGCTTTTCTTGTCGTCGTCGGACAGGAGCCTCGCCGGGTGGATTCCCAGCACGTTGGCCATCGTTACCAGCAGGTCGAAGGACGGCTTTCCGATGCCGCATTCGATGTTCCCTATCGTCCCCGTGGAGACGTTGCACAGCTCCGCGAGCCGTTCCTGGGACAGACCCCGCTTTTTCCGGTATTTCTTGAGGTTCTCTATAAACTCCTGCTGATACTGGTCCACGAGCCCATTATAAGATGAACTTTCTCCCCTTGTAATACTGATAAAATGGTGTTATGTTATCAATTAAAATGGTAGGAGCCAGGCTGGAGAGGCAGGGCTTGGCCCCCTGCTACATTGAGTCCATTACAGGAGGTTTGCGATGAAATGCCGTTACTGCGGGGATACTCTCAGGGTCATGAACGAGAAGCTTTTTACCGCTACGGGCGAGAAATGCGCAGGAAACCCAGCCGGATTCCATGTCGGTGTGACTGACGGAGAGTGCTGCGTCTACTGCGGGAACGCCGCCAGCTGCCAGAGCGGCAAACTCCGCACCAGGTTCGGCACCGCGTGCAAGCGCTCCCCGACGGGAATGCACTGCCTGCAGTGACGCGGCTTAGCCCCGGCGGGCCGCAAGGAGCTGCTCCATGTAGCCCTTGTCGCTGAGGACACGGGTGAGCTCGTCTGTCTTACCCGCAGCCTGCAAATCCGCCAGCAGTGTGTAGACAGTGTCCCTCCCGTCCGCGAAGCCCTGCTTCTCACCGTTTTCAAAGCCCTGCTTCTCGCCGTTCGCAAATCCCTGCTTCTCGCCGTTCGCAAATCCCTCGTCTCGAATCATCTGTATCACGTAGCTCATGTTTGTCGTCCCTCCTGTCTTAAGGTTCCGCTCTATAATCTCTGACCCTATATCGTCAAATGACTTGTCGGCAGTCAGGAGCTTCATGAAATCAAGCACCTCCTGCACGTGCCTGAGCTGCCTGTCCGTCCCCGTATAGCGGACCCGCATCCTCTCGCAGCGGAGGAATTCCACCACGTCGCGGAAGTCACTCTTGAACGAGGCTATGGTCGCGTCGTCCAGCCACGCCAGCTCAAAGACATTGATGCCGTAGTCGCTGATGTACGGCTCAAGCTCCGGCGGCATCTTCTTGAGGCAGTCCTTGAGCTTCCTTTTCCTGCCCCAGCGTTCCTCGGTTCCGAAGTAGAGCACCAAAGTCAGCACCGGGTGCAGCTCGTCGGGCCCGTCGTCCTGCAGCTGCGCACGGTAAGCCGCAGCATCGTAGTTTATGACCCGCACCGGCATCTTGGAGTCGGGTTTGGTCTGGTTCTCCATGCCGATGAAGCTCAGGCGAATCTGCCCCTTCTGCCAGTACTTGGCAACGTCCCTGTCCTGGCTCAGGTGCTTGCCGTCCGCCTTGTACATGCTGAAGGACTGCGCGTCCGTCAGGTCCTGTTCCCTGACGACCTCCTTCCCGTGAAACAACAGTCCGTTCACGATGTCCGCGAACACGTCGTTGTACGATTCCAAGGTCTTCTCGACCGC
>CACYDQ010000352.1 GCA_902773215.1 uncultured Spirochaetaceae bacterium
CCAAGGCTACGGATATATCGACGAGGACTTGCAGGCTCAGCTTGGTCACGCCCGTCTCTATGTGGCTCATGTGGGTGGTAGAGATGTACTTTTTCAGCGAGCTGCTCCTGGGAAAGGCTTCTTATCTTCCTATACTTTTTTATCCTTTGACCTATCTCTGCGTAGTCCATAACTGCCTATGTGGTTAAACTTACTTGAATTATATAGGCTGTTTTCAGCCTATATGGTTCAAAAAACTGCACGAAAAGCTTAAAAAGTCGCCTGTCAGGCGACCATTTGTCCGCCGGAACAGGATATGATAAGGGCAACTTTGATGAACGAAGGGAGATATTTATGGCAGAACTGCTCATAAAGACAGGCGCGAACGTGAACGCAAAGGACAGCTCCGGCTCCACCGCCCTCATGTACGCGGAGATGAACGGGGCAACGAAGGTCGCCTCCGTCCTGCGGAAGCACGGCGCGAAGTGAATGTGGACTACAGTCGGCCCGGACAGGCTGGCAAGATATTATGGAGGAAAATATGAAAAGAAAGCTGTCATTCTTGTTGGTTCTGTGCTCGCTGGCTTCGTTCTGCTTTGCGATTACAGAAAAGTTCACACATGGGAATTACAATATTATCTATGCTCCTATCAATCTGGTGGACAATGACTTTCTGGGGTCGAATTTCTTTGTGAGGAACACCATCGGTGGCAAAGACATGAACGTGGAGATTTTCCATCAGTTGAAGGCAATGGTGGAATCGGGAGCCAAGACAGGCGAAGTTGACAAAGATATAAAGAAAAAGCTCAAGAAGAAGCAGGGCGAGCTGGCCATGACTCCCTACATTGCGAATGACGGCAAAATTTGGTATTCGGTATATGACAAGCAGAAAAATAATTTTGTCACATACGAATTCCAGCTTGAGGCTGACAAAGACGCGAACGCTCTGTATGAGGAATACTCAAAGCAATACGACCAGTACGCGACCAAGATAGCCGAATGTAACAAGACGATAGAAATCTGTTCTTCGCCTACGATAAAGCAGTGGAAAACCAAGCAGGTTCCCTATCAGGCACAGGTTGCGTATACGGTGGATGTCCCGTATGAGGCGGAAGTCGCATACGAAGTGAGTGTTCCCTATGAAGAGTATGAATATGTGAGGGATTGGACTCCAAATGGTTCAACATCATCAGGAAGCGTTGATTATGTTCAGGTGCCTGTCACCAGGTACCGAACAGAGATACGCTATCGGACGGAGACGCGGTACAGGAAGGAGACCCGCTACCGGACCGAGACAAAATATCGGAATGAATCAGAGAGCTTCGAGGTTCCCAACTCCCAGTATGACCCCAAAAAGGTCGCCAAGGCAAAAGAAGAACTGAACCAGCTGCAAATCGCACGGGCAGGCATAGAAGCAAAGATACAGGACAGATTGCCCTGTGACTGACTGGAGGACGGACAGCTTGATGAAGATTTCTGGCACGTCTATCTATCCGAGTTTTGAGAAGGCTAATTGTATCATAGAGGATATGCTTTTATGGAATCTGTTACGATAAATGGAGAGCGGTTTAACATAAAAATGAATCTGCAAGATTTTGTACAGTTTACAATGAAGAAATTGTTTTCTTTAAATGCCATTTCAGATTCAGAATTAGAGCTGTTACAGGATAAAGATTACTGCAAAATAAAATTCAACCTAAATTACCCTTTACTTTCAAAAGACAAAGAAGCTTTTGCGAGTGACATAAAGCATGTTCGTTATTATGCGAAGGAAACATTTTTCGAAGAAGGCTTTTATCTCTGCAATCATTGGTTTCCTGAACAGAACGAAGAACCTTTTGCAAAATGGCTGGAAGAACTTGCATCCAATGCATAATCAACGAGGAGACCATGACAGACTACATTGTATTCGACCCCAAAGAATTTGGAGATGAAATAAAACGCGAGTCAGAACAACTTCAGGCCTGGCGGGATGAGCTGCACTGATTTTTTTCCAGACAATTCGACCGGGAGATTCAACCTCTCCCGGTTTCCCCTGTCCTTCAGCCAGAACTCCACAAAGACGCTGACAAAATCCCGGAGCTGTGATATAGTGTTTAGGGAGGTGAGAACATGGTCTCTGTAAACGGATATTTTGACGGCACGGCATGCACAGCGTCATCGCTCACAGCGGCCCCTTCAGCAAGAAATCTTTCAGATGCACGATGCGGATTCCGCTGTCATCCGTCCCGGTCACGAGCTCGTCCAGCGTGACTACATACTTGGGGTAGTTGTCTTTTATGGCACGGAGGTTGCCCAGCTCGCGGTCGCTGTCGTCAGGCAGGGGCCGGCAAACCTGGACGTATACGCGCTCATTGTGGAGCATCGCCACAAAATCTATTTCCCTATCGCCAAGTTTGCCGATGTAAACATCATACCCCCGGCGACGGAGTTCCAGGTACACGATGTTTTCCAAAACTGCTGCCACGGCCTTCTGATTGAAACCAAGCTGGCTGTATTTGAACGAGACATCAGAAAGATAGAATTTCTCCTGCGTTTTCAGGACTTCCTTTCCTTGTAAATCATACCGCCTGCAACGGTAGATGACAAGAGCCTCTTCCAGCCAGGCAAGATAATTGTAAATACTTTCGATTGCGACCGCCCGGAACTGGCTTTTGAAGAAATCGAAAATCGTTTTTGCGGAAAATGTTTTGCCCAGGTAATCGCAGACAAAACTGGTGACACGGTTGAACATATCAATATTCGTGATGTTGTGCCTCTGGGAAATATCCCTCGTTACGACCGTTGCGTAAATTCCGTCAACAATCTGATATGCGTCCTCTTGATTGTAATTCGAGCGCGAGACGAGCGGGAACGCACCCATGCGGATGTATTTCATGATAAGCCTGTCTCTGTCGCTGTCGTTTCCTGCAAATTTCTGGAAGTCAATGTATTCTGAGAACGAGAGCGTGAAGACAGGGATAGAGACGAAACGGCCGGAAAGGTAGCTTGAGATTTCTGAAGAAAGAACCTTTGAGTTGGAGCCTGTGACATATATGTCCGTGTCAAATTCTTCAAAGATGCTGTTTATGGATTTTTCCCACCCGTCAACCTCCTGGACCTCATCCAAGAAGAGGTAGCATCGTTTGTCGCTCACCTGCACCGCAGATTTGAGGTCCTCGTACATATCGCGGGCAGAAAAGTTGTCCGGCAATTCCATCGAAGTGTACCTGCGACTGATAATCTGTTTTTCTTCTATGTCCAGCCTTTGCAGTTCTTGTGCATACAGTTCCAGAATCTTTGATTTCCCCGCACGGCGTACTCCGCATAAAATCTTTATGATGTGAGAATCCTTGAATCTGTTCAGAATGTCCATGTAAAGAGGTCGTTCCAGGATAGGTTCGTTCAGCTCGGCCATACGTACGATTCTAACCGAAAAACGTGGCAAATCAAGAAGTTTTTCGGTTTTGAACTGAAAAACTTTAGTTGTTCAGGTGTTTTTTCGGTTTTAGACTGAAAAACTTTGATGATTCGGGGAGTTTTTCTGTTGGAAACTGAAAAAGCTTGGAAAAACCTGCAAAATCTGCTATAATCGCACCATGGTGCATGCAGGACAGTTTGTTCCAGTTATTGGGATTATCGGCGGTGCGGACGGCCCGACAACGATTTATGTCTCTGACGGGTATTTTTTCCAAATCGCAGCGATTCTCTTTGCCGTTTTGTTTTTCCTGGCAGTTCTTGGATTCATACGAAGCATAAAAAAGAGAAAGCGAATCAGGGCCATCGTATATGGAGCAATCATCGCGGCATTTGTTTTTCTTGCCGTAGCTGTCACGGTTTTGGTCACCAGACAAAGTTTCTGAATTATCCTGTGCAGGCTGAACGGGTCAATATAGCAAGCCGAACATCCAGAGGGGCATCCAGCATCTTATAGTATGCGTCGTTATCCATGTGACACCCCTTCTGGCTGGGAAAAAAGTGTTTCCAAACACTATTCTGCCGTGCAGCCTGTTCCGCCGCCGGGATTGGCTATCCTGACGAAGTATTTGTCCTCGTTCTCGCTGACAATCCTGCCGCCATTGTTCAGCATCACGTGCAGCGAGGCAGGGTTGTCCCTGTTCACGCGCAGGTAGAACTCGCTCTCCGGGACTATATGACGTGCAGCTTCCAGCGTCAGCCGCAGTCCCTCCGTCCCGTAGTGCCTGCCGCGGTAGGGCCTCCCGATATAATAGCCGATATGCCCCGCCCCGTCACGCAGCGCATCCGTAAGATAATGCCGTATCCTGAACTGCCCGACAATCTCAGCTTCATCCCACAGAAACAAGTAGGTCTCAGGCACGAAGCCTTCCGGCAAACCGATTCCCCGTGCATACCGCATCATGGTAGGCAGGGCAAGCGTCTCAAAATCCTGCCGGGAAATATCATGCCAGGCATTCGTAAGTCCGTTCTCGTTCTCCGGCATATCTTTTACGAACAGCCATTCCTTCTCAATATCATGCTCGTTCGCTTCTTTCAGGTATATCATCCTTCACCTTTTATACCATCTTGAACCTGTTCGCCGTCGCCTTCCCGTGCCCGTAGTGGAGCGTCCGCTCGCCCAGGGATGTGATTCTTTCCGCGCTTTTCCGGATTGCGTCCAGGTTGCTGTAGAGGTGGCCCGTCGCAGGGCGAATCCAATTGTCGAGGGCATCGCCGACGAGGAGGTCTTTCCCGGCGACGTCTATGCCGATGGAACCGGCCGTGTGTCCCGGAAGCTCTATGACCTTCGCATCGATCCCATACGGGGAAAGGTCATCTCCTTCCTTGACGTATATCAGCTTGTCCGGCTTTTCGACTTTCCTGTTCCGCAGGTCGTTCAGGGACAGGCCGAGCACGACGCGGCCTACCAGCCCGTATGACATGAGGGGCTGCCTGTCATAGCTGTCGAACAGCTCCAGGTCCGCCTGATGGACGGCGACGGGAATGCCGAAGTGCTTCGCAAGCCGGGCGGCGTTCTCCGCGTGGTCAAAGTGCACGTGCGTCAGCACGATGAGCTTCATCGTGTACGCGCCGCATTCCGCGAGGACCTTTTCGTAGCCTGCCGCGCTCCCCGTATCGACGAGGATTGCATTGCTCCCCTTCGCGACAAGATAGCAGTTGTCAGTTCCGCCCTGTATCCGGCGTACC
>CACYDQ010000353.1 GCA_902773215.1 uncultured Spirochaetaceae bacterium
ATCCTGTTGATGCTCGCGCGGGAGAGGACGAGCATGACGAAAATCATCGAGAGAATCATCAGCGACATGAGAATCTGCGTGATGTATGTGATGAAGCTTATCAGCTGCCCGGTCTGCATGTCTCCGAAGACAATCATGCGCCCGCCGAAGAAGAGGGCTGCGATGATGCAGGCGTAGACGACCAGCTGCATGACGGGCCCGTTCAGTATGACGACCTTCTCTGCCCTGACCTGTAAATCCCTGAGCGCGGAGGCGGACGTTTCGAACTTCTCGCCCTCGTACTTGGTGCGGACGAAGCTCTTGACGACGCGGATTGCTATCAGGTTCTCCTGCACCTTGCCGTTCAGGTCGTCGTACTGGGCGAGCATCGCGCGGAAGCGGGGGTAGCATATCCTGATGATGATTCCCAGAATCAGTGCGAGGAAGGGGATAGCGACAAAAAAGACCGTCGAGAGGCGGAGGTTTATGGTGCACGCCATGACCGTGCCGGAGACCAGCATGATCGGGGCGCGGAAGCAGATGCGGATAAGCATCTGGTAGGTGTTCTGGACGTTTGTCACGTCAGTCGTAAGGCGGGTGACGAGGGAGGACGTGGAGAAGTGGTCCACGTTGCCGAAGGAAAAGTCCTGCACCTTCCGGAAAAGCTGCCGCCGGAGGTTCCGGGCGAATCCCAGCGAGGCGACCGCCCCGAAGCGGGCCCCGAGCGTGCCGAAGCAGAGGGAGACCAGGGCGAGGGCGACCATGGTGCCACCGACCCGGAGCACGTAGGCGAGGTCCCCGCTTGCTATGCCGGTGTCTATTATCTCGGCCATAAGGAGGGGAATAATCACCTCCATGACCACTTCCCCGATCATCGTCACGGGGGTGAGCAGGGAGTAGAGCTTGTACTTGCCCTCAAGCCCTTGGATGAGTTTTCTCAGTGAAGACATACGATAACTATATCAGATTGGGCGTGAACTGGCAATCGAGTGGCAACCGGGCGCGGTGCAAACGCTCTGTCAGAACCAGAAGCGCACGCCCAGGGTCACCGGGGCGTTGATGCGGAAGATGAAGCCGTCCCTTTCGGAGAATACCATGCCCGGCTCCGCCGTTACCTGGGCATAGGCCTCCACGACGTTGGCGAGCATGGTGTCCAGGCCAGCGAAGACCCGGGGGGCAACGAACAGGCCCTTGGACTGCTTGTGGTCGCCAGAGTCGATTTCGTTCATGTAGAGGAGGGTCGCGCCGGGACCGCAGTAAAAGTTGAACACGGAATAGCCTATCTGTATGTCCGCCAGCCAGACATCGGCGAAAGCCCCGCCCCCGCTTACCTGTCCGTCGGTGAGCTGCATCTTCGCGCCCATGATGAGGGGAAGCTTGTCGGATTTGAAGGTGAGGGACAGCGATATAGGCATTCCGTTCCCGTTGTAGACGGGCAGGATAACGCCACCTTCCACGCCGATTCCTGTCCCGGCATGAATCTTCGCGGGAAAAACGGCGGCGAACAGAAGGATGAGAAAAGCAATGGGCCTGCCCCGGGAAAAGATCATTTCATTGTCCTGGGAGAGAGGTTCGTGAGCTTGACCGTGGCGACACCGTCTTTCTCGCCCAGCATGCCCTTGGCGAAGAGCCTTCCGTCCACGAAGACCTTCACTTCCTCGCTCATCTTGCGGTCCAGCTCCACCACGTCGCCTTCTTTGAGCTTGTCTATGTCGATGCTCTTCTTCAGGCAGCTGCCATAGGAGACCTGTATGCGCTTGGGAGAACATGCGTTGACCTGCGCGAGAATCTGGGCGGAGTGGGCCTTGCGGGCGGCAATTTTCTGCGCCCGTAGCTGGGCTGCGTCCGCTTTGCCCGTTCCTGTGACCGCCGGCTTGATAAGACCGTCTCCGTCCTCTTTCGGGGGCCCCTTCACGCCCTTCTCGAAGACCGTATCGACTTCGACCTGCGAAAGAACCATGTTCGCGGGTGGTGTCCCCTTCTCGTTCTCGTCGTTATCCTTGTGGACGTTGCTGAAGACCGTCAGCATGCGGCTCAGCTCGTCCTTTGTTATCGTAACTTGTTTCTCTTCCATGAAAAGCCCCTCCTTCCACTTTATCGGAATTTTTATGGGGCGGGGCAAGCATTTTGCCTTTGCTGCCGTCATCGCTGTCAAACGCATCCGCCTACCGTCCTGCCTCCCCATTCGTGGGAATGGGCTTTTTCCCATGCTATCGTCTTGTCGAAGTCCGCCTCCGGGGAGCAGTTCGCCTCTATTTCGAGGGCTGTCTGGTGCAGGCGGCGGAGGCAGTCGCTCTTGTCCTTGTAGCCCATCCGGGACTTCTCCACCGCGTCCCCGAGGATGCGGATGGACTCGTC
>CACYDQ010000354.1 GCA_902773215.1 uncultured Spirochaetaceae bacterium
GCGGTGCCAGAATCGAGACGTGAACGGACTGCCTCCGCGAATGTCTGTTGCCATACGGTATCATCTGTCGGAAGCTGGTAGCCCATCAAGATGATATGCCGAGCTTTTTCCAGGCTGACCTTGACGTTCCTCTGGATTTCTTCCAAGAAGGACGTGGGCGTAGACTTGTACATTGACTGCATGATCATTGGTGCGTCTGATGCCGTGGTTTCCGAGCCGCAGTGCATGCATTGTAAGGAGTCGAACCGGAGCTGCTTGCGCCATTCCTTCTCCTGCTTTGTAAGACCCTCGTTCCTGTTCATGCCGAAAAGGGGAATGGGGAACGGTGAGATAAGTTCCTTTGACTTGTACTGCCATTTCTTGTCGCTGTAGCCGAAGTAGAAGGTCATCCTTCCGCAGACGGGACATTCCCGCCAGTTGGACGAGCCGTGCGCAAAGAGGAACTTACCGCATCGGTTCAGCGGTGTCCCGATGTGGTCATCCTCGTTCTCCCTGCTTGCAACCGATTCCGTGAATTCCAATGTGGAGACAACTTCGCCGTCCCGTGTTTTCCTGCCCCGGTGCTCGCATCCGTAATCCAGCCACAGCTTGAGCGGATGGTCGCCTAGAACATAGGGGGGCATGTGGTTCAGATCGTGGTGGGAATTCATGAGAATCCAAGGGAAAGCCATCTCGAAGTTGAACGAGATGAAGGACGTGCTGAACAGGTAAAAATCCCGCTGCTCAACGCCATAGCCTTTCTGGAGGAATCGCATGCCCTCCCGCTGCATGAGGCGGTCAAACGAGTTTATGAATCCCTTGTACTGGCTGACCTCATCCGACTTCTCGCCTTTTGTGATATTGTTCCATGCCCCGGCGAACAGCATGTTCGTGAACAGGACGAGGAAGTTCCTTGCTCCCTGCAATCGGGCGACTGGCAGTATTTCTTCATCCGCTCCGCCCTTGACTTTCAGTGACTGGTGGGCAATCAGTTTCTTGTCAATTATGGAATAGACATCACGGATAAGGTTGTCTTTGTTCTCGTTGTGCGGGCATATACCGATGATTTTTCTGAGCGCGTTCCAGTCATACTGCTGCCGTAGCTCAAGTATCCGTTGCTTCAGAAGCCTTTCATCCTTTGCTGTTCCAAATGCGATTTCCGCATGGGCTATGTCATCATCGGATACGTCGAGTATGCTACGACCTTGCTTTCCGTCAAGGAATTTCAGGAAAGCAAGAACCTTGTTCAGGTCATCTCCGATGAACCATTGGCGGAGTAATTCAGCAACCTTCTCTCCGTCACTTAGTTTTCGGAATACTTCTGTCTGGTCCCCGGTTGAAGGCATTCCAAGCTGTGCCGTCGCCCCGGCCCCGATGAAAACGAGGGTCTCGGAGCTGATGGGGGAGTACTCGCCGGATCTCATGGTTACTCCGCAAGCAGGGCAAGAGTGGAAACAGAGAGTGGTCTTGCATTGGAATTTATTTCGCTTTCTTTAACATAAATTCTCAGTTTTTTCCCGTTGCTCAATGCAGAAGTCAATAAGCATCCTTGCTTTTCATCAATTTTGAATTGTCTTTCCTGTGATAGGATATAAGACGAGATGGATTCATTACTGGCTTTGCTTAAAGATTTCCTGAAAGATTTCTCACAGAGAATATTATACTTCTTGTCACCATGTTTTATTGCATACCCATCGATTCCTTTTATCTTGAAAAGATATTCGCTTTGTTTTTTCGAGAGTTTTATCTCCGAGACTGTTCCTTCAATAACAAATTTTGCCATACTATTTACCTCCATTTAAAATCCATACTTGTAACGCAATCTGTCAAGATAGTTCTTCGCACGGATATAGCCCTGTGCAGCTGATTTTTCCAGCCATTCACAGGCTTTCAAAAGATTCATCTCAACACCATTCCCTCTGTAATACATACGACCAAGAAAGAATTGCGCTCCCTTGTTTTTTTTCTTCGCAGATTTTTCAAACCACTCGAATGCCTTTGTATAGTCCTGCACAACTCCTTCTCCA
>CACYDQ010000355.1 GCA_902773215.1 uncultured Spirochaetaceae bacterium
TCCGACCCCGCCGGCCGGGGCAAGCTGATTCTTGTGACGGCGATGACCCCGACGGCTGCAGGCGAGGGCAAGTCCACGGTGACGGTCGCCCTCGGTGACGGCCTCCGCAAAATCGGAAAGAACGCGGTCATCGCGCTCAGGGAGCCGTCGCTCGGCCCCTGCTTCGGCGTGAAGGGCGGTGCCTGCGGAGGCGGCTACGCCCAGGTCGTCCCGATGGAGGACATCAACCTGCATTTTACCGGGGATATCCACGCGATTACCGCCGCCAACAACCTGATGGCTGCCCTCATAGACAACTCGCTCCAGCAGGGCAACCCGCTCGGCATTGACCCCCGCACGGTCAGCTGGAAGCGCTGCGTGGACCTGAACGACCGCGCCCTCCGCAACGTCATCATCGGGCTGGGCAGCCGGGTGGACGGGGTTCCCCGCGAGAGCCACTTCCAGATTTCCGTCGCGAGCGAGATTATGGCGATCGTCTGCCTGTCGCGGACAATCAGCGAGCTCAAGGAGCGGATTTCCCGCATCACGATAGGCGAGAGCTATGACAAAAAGCCCGTGACCTTCGGCCAGCTGGGCTGTACCGGGGCAGTCGCCGCCCTGCTCAAGGACGCCATCCGCCCCAACCTCGTGCAGACGCTCGAACACACGCCCGCCTTCATACACGGCGGCCCCTTCGCAAACATTGCGCACGGCTGCAATTCGATAAACGCGACCCTGTCCGCCCTCGCCCTGGGCGACTACGCCGTGACCGAGGCGGGCTTTGCCGCAGACCTTGGTGCGGAGAAGTTCATGGACATCAAGTGCCGCTTGAACGGCATTGCCCCTGATGCCGCCGTCATTGTCGTGACGGCCCGCGCCCTCAAGATGCACGGCGGCGTGGCGAAGGCCGACCTTTCCGCCGAGAACGTCGCCGCCCTGGAGAAGGGCTTTGCGAACGTCCGCGTCCACATAGAGAACATGGCCAAGTTCGGGGTCAGGACGGTGCTTGCCGTCAACCGCTTTGTGACCGACAGCGAGGCGGAGCTTGCCAAAATACGGGAGCTCGCCGCCGGTGCCGGAAGCTCCGCCGTTTTGTGCGAGGGCTGGGGCAAGGGCGGTGCCGGTGCCGAGGAGCTTGCGAAGAAGGTCGTGGAGCTTGCGGGCGGAACAAATGAGTTCAAGCCCCTCTACCCGCTCGACATGCCGCTTGAGAAGAAGATAGAGACGCTGGCCAAGGAAATATACCGGGCGGGCAGCGTGGAGTTCGACAGCAAGGCGGTCAAGAAGCTCAAGTCCTACGCGGAGGCGGGCTACGGCAACCTCCCTGTCTGCATGGCCAAGACCCAGAACTCCATATCGCACGACAAGGCCCTGCTCGCGGCCCCGTCCGGCTACGCCTTCCCCGTCCGCGACGTGCAGCTCTATTCCGGCGCGGGTTTCATCGTCGCCTTTGCGGGGGACATCATGGACATGCCCGGCCTGCCCAAGGCCCCGTCCGCGCTGAACATCGACGTGGACGACGAGGGGGTCATCACCGGTTTGTTCTGATTCTAATGAGAAAATCGCCCCTGCCTGTTACCTTGACGGGCCGGGGGCGTTTAAGTCATAGGGGCTACGATATATAAAGTTACGAAAAGGAGGCATGTGTGCGCAAAGTTTCAGTTTTAGTTCTACTCTTGTTTTTTGCGGGGGCTTCGCTGTCGTTTGCGGACGACATTCTGGGCTTCTGCGGAATTCCATTCGGGACCTCGATGGAGCAATCCCTTAACCTGATGGAGGCGAGCGGCTGGAGCCACAACCAGACCAATAAGGATTTGGGAAGTATTTCTTTCACCGGCGGCAAGTACGGCGGCATGAAAGGGGGCAAGATAGAGCTCCGCTTTCAGGATGACAGGCTCTACCTGGGCTTGTTCGACCTGAAGTACAACAGCGGTACCGAGGCTGAGATGAACAGCCTGAATCATGAGCAGGACTTGATTGAAAAGTATGGCCTCATGCTGACCGAGGAATCCGAGATAATGCCGGTTTCCCTCTACACCTGCAAGAACGGCAACACCGTCGCGATAACCCGCTTCTCGCTGGGTGACAAACTTCCTTCTATATATATGCTCGTCTTTACCGAAGGCAAGGACGACTGAGTTCCGGCCATGCAGACCCGTTATACCGGCTTCCACGCCGTAGAAGAGCGCCTGCGCCGCTACGGCACGGAAAAGAAGCATTCCGCACAGCTCCATATCCTCTACAGCAAGGCAGGGCCGAGGGTAAAGAAAATCCTCGCCCTCGCCAAGGAATACGGCGTTTCCTCCGAGCCGGTGGACGACCGCATCCTTGACGAGCAGGTGCGGTCCCTGCCCCCGGAGGCCCGTGACCACCGGGGAATCGTCCTCATCGCGGATGGCGAGGACGGGAAAGCGGGCAGGACCGTCCAGCTGGAGCAGTGGCTTTCCGTCTGTCCCGACGAGGCGACCGTCGTCATACTGGACGGGGTGACCGACCCCCACAACGTCGGTGCCGTCCTGCGCAGCTGTGACCAGCTGGGTGCCTGCCTCCTGATTACCGGGGAGCGGCGGAGCGCGTCCAACATTCAGGACAACGAGGTAATCGCGCGCTCAAGCGCGGGGGCAAGCGCATACGTCCCCGTCTCGGTCGTGACGAACCTCGCCCGGGCCGCGGGCCAGCTCAAGGATGCGGGCTTCTGGATATACGGGGCAGACATGGGCGGCACGCCGATCCAGCAGGTCAGCTTCGCCGCGAAGACCTGCATCGTGATGGGCAGCGAGGGCTCGGGCATCTCGCGCCTTCTGGAAGAAGCCTGCGACCAGATAGTCTCCATCCCTACCTGCGGCAGGATAGACAGCCTGAACGTCTCCGTCGCCGCCGGAATCATCCTCTACGAACGCCGCAGGCAGGCCCTGTAGCCCTTCCTTCTCCTGTCCCGGGGCACACACAGAAGCCCCGGCCGTGTGCCCCGCGGTTTTAAAACGTTCATAATCTCTCGTTATTTGCTTTGTTCCCTGACTGGCTGTATAATAGGACAGTTACTCTTCCAGATAAGGAGCCTTTATGAGCAAGAAGCAGTCCGCGAGGGTCAACCTCACGATAAAAATGCTGATGATTTTCCTGTCCGTCGTCCTCATCGCAAACCTCGTGATAAGCACAATAACCTACCGCATCTCGGCAAAAAGTATGTCAGAGAGCGTCAACAGGCACCTTATGGCGGTCGCCGCAGACCTCGCCACACAGGTCGAAGACATAAACGCCAAGCAGTTTAACTCCCTCCACTTCCTGGCGGCGCAGGAGTTCATAAAGGACGAAAACCTCTCGCTCGCGGACAAGAACCGCCAGCTCGTAAGCATTGCCCCCGAGGTCGGGCACCCCTACCAGAACATCGCCTTCTACGACAAGGACGGCAAGTCCATCACCAGCGACGGGCGCGTCATGGACTTCGCGAGCCGCCCCTACTTCAAGGAGGCGATTGCCGGCAAGAACTTCGTGTCCGACCCCACCTACAGCCAGGTGACGGACTCCGTCCTCCAGCACTACGGGGTGCCCGTCTACAACAAGGCGGGCCAACCCATCGGCGCGATCGTCATGATCATAAGCGGCAACCTGATGTACGACACCATCCTGAAAATCGACCTGGGCGGCGGTATGCACCCCTCGGTCATCAACCACAAGACCCAGCTGACGGTCGCCAACGTCAACGAGGGCGTGGACGAGAACGACAACCCCGACGGCTTTGACTACACCCGGGGGGTCGGCAAGGTCCTGTCCCACGTCTTCGCGGGGGAAGAGAGGGTGGAGGACTTCGTGGACGAGCACATCAACGCGCACCTGATAGCCTCCTACAAGAAGATTCCCGGCACGGACTGGACGGCCTTCGCGGTCGCCCCCTATGACCTCTACTTCGCCTCGCTCTCCCACATGAAGAGCTCCATCATCTTCGTCATAATCGGCGCGGTCGCCCTGTCCTCGCTCGTGACCCTCTTCCTGATCTCCGCCCTCTTCAGGCCCCTCCAGACGGTCAAGAATTCAATCCTGACCATAGCGAGCGGCAACGCGGACCTGACGCAGAGGATAGAGGAAACCTCCAACGACGAGATCGGCGACGTGGTGCGGGGATTCAACAGCTTCACCGAGAAGCTCCAGGGCATCATCGGCGACATAAAGAAGTCCAACTCAGAGCTTGCTGCCGCCGGAGGCGACATGAGCAGGAGCGTCCAGGACAACGGCGCGTCCATCGAGGAAATCATCTCCAACATCGGCGGCATCTCCGGCCACATCGACAAGCAGGTGGCGAGCGTGAACCAGACCACGGCCGCCGTCGGGGAGATAGCGGGCAACATAGAGTCGCTCAACAAGATGTTGGAGAAGCAGTCAGAAGGCGTGGCGCAGGCCTCTGCCGCCGTCGAGGAGATGATAGGCAACATCGAGTCGGTCAACAACTCCGTGGACAAGATGGCGGACTCCTTCGGCAGGCTGGAGGCGGACGCGCAGGGCGGCATCACCAAGCAGCAGGCCATGGACAAGCAGATAAAGGAAATCGAGCAGCAGTCGGCCATGCTCCGCGAGGCGAACTCCGCCATATCCAGCATCGCCAGCCAGACCAACCTGCTTGCGATGAACGCGGCAATCGAGGCGGCCCATGCGGGCGAGGCGGGCAAGGGATTCGCCGTCGTCGCGGACGA
>CACYDQ010000356.1 GCA_902773215.1 uncultured Spirochaetaceae bacterium
AGTACAAGAGCGGGCGCAGGATTTACTACCGCAGGAACTCGACGGAGCGGCAGACCCATGCCGTCAACATGAGCATGGATGACAGGAAGCCGGTCTCCGGAACAAAGACGGAGTTCCGCGTCTTTTTGTCCTGGTTCGAGGAGGCCCTGCACGGCGGGACCGTCCCCTTCTACTTCCCGGACGTGACTGTCCGCGACGGGAAGACCGAACGCCTGTACTACATGAAGGAGACACCGACATGGAGCGGGCAGGGGAAGAAGGAAGTCTCCTTCACGCTGGAGGACGCATAGATGGATCCCTTGTATGAAAAGCTCCTTTTCGGCGGGGGCTACAGCCTTCCCTACCTTGTCCATCTGTACGACGGGGCGAGGGACGGGAGCACGGCGGCCACGCACATCCGCCTGATAAACGACAGCCGCGACCTTGAGTGGGAGGGCGAGACCTGGCGCGCGTCCGCCTTCGACTTCACGCCCTCCGACGACGGGGAGTCCAGCCTCAGGATAACCGTCGGCGGCAACGGGCTGAAAGCCCTGCTTGACTCCGAGTATGTCTTCAACGCGGAGTTCACGGGCATACTTTTGGAGGACGGGACGGTGACACCCATCCGGGGTTACAGGCGGAGCTACGGGACGGCCATCTGGAACGGCAAGGAAGCGGAGATAACCTTTGAGACGGACGACCGCCTCGGCATGACCTTCCCCGCCCTCATATTCAACCTCAGCAACAACAGGGGGAACGCATGATTTTCACTGACCTTATCGGGGCACCGTACAAGGCGCACGGGCGCAGCAAGGAGGAGGGCTTCGACTGCTACGGCCTCGTGCTGGAGTGCTGCAAAAGGGCGGGAACCCCGCTTGTTGACCTGGATTACCACAGCCCCTTCTTCACGCTTTCCCAGGCGGACGGGGCAAAGCCGAACCTCAACGTGAAGGAAGTCCCCGGCCCCAAGCCCGGCAGGATAGTGGAGACCGACTACAAGGGCAAGAGCCACGTCGGCTACATGGTGGACATGAACAACGTCCTGCACACGACGAGCAGGGGCGTGAGGCTTTCCGCCCTTGCCGCGCTGAAGGTGCGCGGCTTCTATGAGGTGGTGAAGGCATGAGGCTCACCGTATTCCCCGGCATCGGCGACGCGCACGAGACCAGGCTTGTCCCCGGCGGCCTGTCTTATAGGCTTGCCTGCCCTGATATAGATTTTGAGCACGCCGTCATTGTCTCCGGCGGGCATCTGGCATACCCTGATGACGAGGTGCGGGACGGCTCCTTTGTCCGTGTCCTGCCCGGCCCGCCCGTTGCCGTCGCCGCCGGCGTGATGATAGCCGCCGCCGTTGTCTGCGGGGTGGGCGTGGGCATCGCGATGTACCAGATGAAGAAGGCCCAGCAGGAGCAGACCCCGGCGGCACAGGCGGAGCAGAGGAAGAACGTCACGAACAAGGATGACGGCTCGAACCTGCCTTTCCTGCGCGGCGCGACCAACGCCCTTGCCACGGGCAAGAGCCAGCCCTATGTCATGGGGCGGCACGGCTTCACGCCCTACCTGCTTACCGGCAAGTGGTACGAGATTTCGGGGCCGGGCGGGCGCGACCAGTTCGTCACGCAGGTACTGGAGTGCGGCTTCGGCAAGCTTGTCTTCGAGGAGCTGAGGGCGGGCGAGGTCATGCTCAAGCAGTTCCCGGGCGGCCAGCCGCAGGATGGGGAGGGGACGCTCCTAGATTCCGACTTTTCGCGCGGGGGAACATACGAGATCGCGCAGGACGGGCAGCCTTTTTCCTCTCTCACCCAGGTGAACGCCCGCATAGCGAGCGCGACCAGCAACCAGAATATCCCGTACCGCTCCGAAGTGAATTCCGGCGCGTCCTCCGAGCTGATTGTCACGCTTGACCAGTATGCCCGTGACGTGACCCTCGCCATCAGCTTCCCGATGGGCCTGTACGCCACGAACAAGGAGGACGGCAGCCATCACGGGACGACCGCCCGCATAAGCTGCTGGTTCTCCGTGGACGGCGGAGGAACCTGGCAGACAATGCCCTTCTCCATCACTGCTCCGACCGGGAATTCCGTCATTATGACGGACAGGCAGGAGGTGAACTACCTTTTGGGGCTTACAGGATATGGCGACAGCCCCGTCCCGGAAGCAAGGCTCAGGCTGCTCGGAACAAAGCTGGATTATCCTGTGTACGGTGAGGGTGTGCTTGATAAGTTCGAGGGCAAGGGATATGTCCCCGTAAGCCACGGCATAAAGGCAGATTTGGGTACGGGATATATCGGACTTGGAACAGGAATTATTGAATGCATGGTCTTCGAGAAGCCCGTTCCCGCCGACGAGATGGACGGGACGCTCGGGAACGAGTTCACGGCATGCAGCACGGACGAGATCCGCTACGAGGCTACCCGCAGGTTCACGTGGCAGGAGATAAGCTCGAACAAGGAGGCAGGGAATCGCTGCATCTACGTGAAGCTGGTAAACGAAAGCACGAAGGACAGCTACATCACGAACGCCGCTTGCCTCCTCTATTACGAGAGCCACTGCTATGACCCCGAGAAGAGCAAGGCGGCGGATGCCCTTGTCGATTGCCCCGTGCTTGAGGACAAGGAGCGGTCCCTGTCTGCCATGCTCGCCGTCCGCATAAAGGCGAGCGCGGCCAACGAGGACAAGCTCAGGCAGATTAACGTCGTGGTGCGTTCCGTCGCCCGCATCTGGGACGGGGAGGGATGGTCGGAAGGCAAGACGACGACCTCCAACCCCGCCGCCATACTGCTTGAGGTCCTGACCTCCGACATACACCCCATGTCGCGCTTTGCCGACGCGGAGCTTGACCTCGCGTCTTTCGGCGGCCTGTACGAGTTCTGCGAGGCGCAGGGCATAAGCTTCAATGCCGTCCAGACCGCCAAGGCGACCAAGAAATCCCTTCTGGAGACAATCTGCGGGGTGTGCCATGCCTCCCTCTACTGGAACATGGCGGGGCTCCTGTCCGTCGCGTGGGACTGCTGGCAGGAAGGCCCGCTCGCCGTTCTTGATGAGGACAGCGTGATTGACGTGAAGGTCAAGAAGGAATACGCCCGCCGGGTGGACGCGATGCGCATCACCTACACCGAGGCGGACACGTGGGAGCAGAAGACCGTCCTCGTGAAAAGGCATTCCGCCCTCGTGCTTGACGCTGACTCCGTGATCCAGGAGCTGACGGTGACGGGCGTGGAGTACCTGCCCGAAATCCAGAAATACGCCCGCTACATGATGGCGTGCCAGAACCTCCGCCCCAAGCTCGTCACGGTGACCCTCGGGCGGGAAGGGATGTTCTTCACTCCCTGGGTCCGCATCCGGCTGACAGACGATTCCCTCGGCGACGAGCCGCAGGAGTTGATTGTCACGGCTGTCCGCGGCAACGGCACGGGCTGGGAGCTTGACTGCGCCGACTACAACGACAACGTTTACGATTCCGGGGAGATTTCCGACTACGAGAGCAATGTCCGCGAGTGGGTCAATCCTGCCGACAACCTTCCCGTCCCCTACGTGCGGAAGGGGGAGCTTGAGGATCAGCTGTCCAAGCTCAACACGACGGGGAGCGCCGTCGCCGCCTACCCGGACGAGCCGACGGTCACGGCAAAGGCCTCGATGGACGGGCTGTCGCTGTATATGACTTCGGGAGGAGACGGGCTCAAG
>CACYDQ010000357.1 GCA_902773215.1 uncultured Spirochaetaceae bacterium
ACGGCGGGCAGCTTCTATGTCGTAGCCGGTGATGTCCTCGTAGTTGTCCGTCCCGTAGAAGTCCATCAGGGCGGCCCTCGCCTCGGGTGTGTCGCGGTAGCGGATGTTCCGCTCGGGGTCGGCGATGAAGGCGTTGTCCAGAAGCCCATATTCGGGGGTGCTTCCGGGGGTCACCGTGTCGCAGTACTTCTGCCTGTCCAGGGCGAGCGAGATGCCGTGGCGGAAATTCAGGTTGCCGACAGCAAGATGGTTCTCCCCGGCGGTGTTCTTTTTTTTCAGGGCCGACCGGTCCGTGTTAAAGCTGAACTTCCAGGTGTAGGAGAGGGGATTTATGATGCGGTACTCGCTTGAGCCGTACTTCTCCAGATCCTTCGCGTCCAGCGCGGTCTCGTCGAGCTCACCCTGCAGGAAGAGGGAGATGATGGTCTGGTGCTCTACGATATACTGATTGTAGATGGCCGTCGTCTGGTACTGGCCCTCGTGCTTGCCGTCGTGGTAGCCCCGCCACCTGTCGTTGCGGCTCATCGTCATGGACTTGTCCGTCTGGAATGCCGTCACCTTGTAGGGGCCGTAGGAGGCGGAGGTCTCCGCGCTCGTCCCGTAGCTGCTCTTGATGAGCTCGCCGGACTCCTTCTTGTTGGCCTCGTACAAATCCTCCTTGAGCAGCTGCAGGGAGCTGGAGTTGTATATGAACATGAAAGGTGAAAGTGAAGTCGTCAGCACGACCGTAAAGGTGAGGTCATCGTCCTGTATGAATCCGACCTCGTCCCAGGAGCCCTTCCCCTCGTAGTAGGCCTCGCCCCCTGCCAGCGGGAGGGAGTCCTCGTAGAGGAGGCTCGCGCGGTAGTTCTTCATCTTGGGGTTCAGGAACTGCTGGGCCGAATAGACGAAGTCCGTTACGTCGATTTTCTCCCCGTCGTCCCAGCAGAGATCGTCCCGCAGGTGAACCTTCCATGCATAGCCTTCCGTCGCGTCCTCCGGCACCCCGTAGCGGCCCGCGTAGGAGGCGGTTACGTCCTCCGGCATCCCGGTCGCCATGCCCGGCTCCACGACGAAGCCGTCCTTAGTCGCATTCATGTTGAACTCGTACAGGCCATCGCAGGTGTAGTCGATGGGGAATGTATCGCTCGCATTCTGGCAGTCCGTCGGGCTCCAGGTGCTCGGGCATGCCCCTGTCATGCGGTATGTGTAAGTCTTGGGCTTGCCGTCATCGGCGGATGAAGCAACAGAAGGGGTGGACAGCTCTTTTTTTCCGCATGAAAGGAAAACAGCCGCCAGACTGAAAAGCAAGGACACACAAAGGATTCTGCTCAAAACATGCCTGCCTCGGAGAAAAATCAGTGTTGAATACAATTCCCACTGTTCTCCTATTGTACACGCAAACAAGCGAACTAACAAGCGTTTTTATGGAAGAAATCAGAATTTTTCTGCATCTCACCCCCTCTCATAAGCAGGGGGTCTGGGGATCCCCCAAGAAACGGCTCAGTAGGTCACTTCCCCGTCGTGAGCGAGGAGGCTGGACGAGAGCACACCCTGCAGGGCTGCGACATCCCCGGCAAGCTGCTCTTCGCTTGCCGTCCTGACCTCCACGACGAGGTCGGTCTGGCCGCCGGAGAGTGTGCGGGACTTGACCGTGTAGTGGCGGCAGTGCTTCTTGACGGCTTCGATGACCGCCCCCTCCGCGTCGTAGCCCGTGGCGGACACGAGGAGGATTTTTGGCGCGCGCCCGACGGGGAGCCTGTCAAGCATGACGAGCAGGAGAGTCAGGACAAAGGCGAGGACGGCGGCAATCTCCGCAAGCCCCGCCCCGCAGATGATTCCGGTCGCAATAGACCAGAAGAGGAAGACCAGGTCCATTGGCTCCTTTATCGCCGTGCGGAAGCGGACAATGGAGAGTGCGCCGACCATACCGAGCGATATGACGATGTTGGACTGTATGGCGAGGATGACCGAGGTCGTTATCAGCGTGAGCGCGGCAAGGGCTATGTTGAAGCTCTTGGAGTAGAAGGTCTTCCGTGTCAGAAGCCGGTAGGCGAAGAAGATGTAGAGGGCGAAGACCGACGCTATGACGAAGGCGACGATGATGTTCTCCGGGGAGTTGTCGTAGCGGGAGAAACCCTGCAGGAATGATTTCTTGAATATGTCCTTGAACGTGCTCATATTTTTTTCCTTATAAATAATTCGTGCTGTATGCTATGCGATTCTCTGCCCGCTCATGTTCAGCTTGCGGCAGAGGTAGTATTTGGAGAATGTCGTTTCAGCGAGCGCCCCGCATTGCAGGAGCTCGTAGATGAAGTCCGGCAGGAACGCATCGAACTTCACTTCCATCAAGCTCGTCCCCGTGGCAAGGACGGGGCGGCTGGCAAGGCCCGGATTCAGGAATCCCCGGAAGTCAAAGGAACTCCGGATGTTCCTGTCGAATGTCACCCGGACGTTACAGGCGGAGACGACCTGACCGCACTGCATCCAGACATAGGGGACGCGGTCGTAGGCAACGATGACCGCAGGGCGGAGGGCTGCCGTATGCATGGCCGTCCAGAAACGTCTGAACAAGGGGCTGTCGTTTGCTTCCAACGCCGGGATGCCGCCCGCCATCAGGATTTTGAGCCTGTCCAAACTCAGCGGGCAGGATTGCTTGAGCGTCTTCCCCCCTTCTTTCCGCTTGAGCTCAAGCTGTATTACTGAGGACTCGCAGTCGTAGACCCTGACGCGGAATTTCTCGCGGGGTTGGGTGCCGTCCTCGTTCTCCCGGTAGCAGGTGTTGTGAATGTCGTCGAAGTAGAGGCTTCTTATATGGTAGAAACCTTTCGCCGACGCATGAAAATCGAGCGAAAGCACGGATGCAACCCGTCTTTCCAGCGCAGAGAGTGCCGGCCCGGAAGCCAGATATTTGTATTCGTGCCTGTACATCTCAAGCCCTCTGGCATAAAAGGGGGCGGGAGGAGGCAATCCACCACCCGCCCCGGTTCAATCAGAAAGGAATCTACGCCTTATTTGTCAAAGGCATGACCGGCAGAGCCGAACACGTTCTTGTTCTTATCCATATACATGGCCTTGAGCTCATCGCGGGCGGGGCCCAGCAGCTTACGGGGATCGAATTCCTCGGGGTGCTCGACCAAGATGCGGCGGATGGCGGCGGTCATGGCAAGGCGGCCGTCGGAATCAACGTTGATCTTGCAGACCGCGCTCTCAGCGGCCTTGCGAAGCTGCTCCTCGGGGATACCGACGGAGTTCGGGATCTTTCCGCCGAACTTCTCGATCTCACGGACATACTTAATCGGGACAGAAGAGGAACCGTGCAGGACGATCGGGAATCCGGGCAGTTTCTTCTCGATGGCGGCGAGCACGTCGAAGGCAAGTGGCGGGGGAATGAGCACCCCGTCCTTGAGCGTGCACTGCTCGGGCGTGAACTTGCAGCGTCCGTGGGAGGTTCCGATGGAGATGGCGAGGGAGTCGCATCCGGTCTTGCTGGTGAAGTCGATGACTTCCTCCGGCTTGGTGTACTTGCTCTCCTCGGCAGCGACATCGTCCTCAACACCGCCCAGGACACCGAGCTCGGCCTCGACCGTGACATCGTGCTGGTGTGCGTAATCGACGACCTGCTTGGTCAGCTTGACGTTCTCGTCGTAAGGAAGGGCAGAGCCGTCAATCATGACGGATGAGAAGCCGTTGTCAATGCAGTCCTTGGCGACCTCGAAGTTGGGGCCGTGATCCAGGTGCAAGACGATCGGGATGTCCGCGCCGAGCTCGTGGGCATACTCGACGGCTCCGCGGGCCATGTTGCGAAGGATGAACTTGTCGGCATACTGCCTGGCTCCCTTGGAGACCTGCAGGATGACGGGAGACTTGGTCTCGACACAAGCCTGGATAATGGCCTGCATCTGCTCCATGTTGTTGAAGTTGTATGCGGGAATCGCATAGTGGCCCTTCATGGCCATCTCAAACATGTGCTTTGTGTTGACGAGTCCCAGCTCTTTGTAACTAATCATAAATCGCTCCTATAATAGGTAAGATAGCTTTCACCCGTTAGCATACGCTTTTTCACAGCGAATTTCAAGAGCGTAACGCGGTAAGGGGGGACATCCCCTCCCCTGAAAAATTGTGATTGCATTTTGCGGGAAACAGGCTTATAATAAGGTAACATAGATTTTAAATTACTGTAATTCAATTTAAACTGGAGGAAGATATTATATGGCACATCAAGTGGAAATTCCTGAGGAACCGAGGGTTCTTGCGATAATCTTGGGCGGAGGTAAGGGAACCCGCCTGTACCCGCTCACCAAGGAGAGGTCCAAGCCCGCAGTCCCGTTCGGCGGCAAGTACAGGATAGTCGATATACCTATCTCTAACTGCATCAACTCAGGTTACAAGAAGATTTACCTTCTGACCCAGTTCAACTCGGCCTCCCTGCACCTGCACATCATCAACTCATACAACTTCGACCGCTTCAGCCGGGGCTTCGTTGAGATTCTGGCGGCGGAGCAGACACTGGAGCACTCCGGCTGGTATGAGGGTACTGCCGATGCCGTCCGCAAGAACGTTGCCCACTTCCGCGTCCAGCACCCGACCCACTACATCATCCTGTCGGGAGACCA
>CACYDQ010000358.1 GCA_902773215.1 uncultured Spirochaetaceae bacterium
CCCAAGGTGGAGATGATAAACTCCGTGATGATAGCCGGCGGCTACTGGCGGCTCACCGACGAGGACACGATGAAATGGGTGGAATACGCCGTGCCCGGCACCAAGGTGCAGGCCTACGGCTCCACCGACCCGGCCTCCGGCGACAGGGCGGAAACAAAGCGGCAGGTCGTCCGCACGACGGACAACCAGAAGCGCGACTTCATCCACATCCAGTTTGACGGGCATGACTACTGGGCACAGGACTATTCCATAGTCGTGGACGCGACCCCGGCGGTCGTCGTGGGCAACAATGCCTACCTCTTCACGAAGCCCAGCCCCGACGCGATGGGCGACAAGAAGCTGGACGTCGGGACGGTCGTGGGGGTCCTGAACGACGGCGTGGACGCCGCTTCCAGCCCCTATGCGGACAAATACGTCAAGGCCAGCGCCTACGTGAATTCCCACCTGATCGAAGGCTCCTACCTCGCCAAAGATGCCGTCAGCATCACCGCCAAGACCCTGCTCGCCATGCAGATATACAACAAGCTGGCCGAAAAGGACTCCAAGGGCGAGTCCCTGCTGACCGACGCCGTCGCCCGCAAGGACTTGTTCGAAACGGCGCTGTCCTTCGAGCTGCCGGACACGGTGCAGGATATGTTCCTGGAGCTGTTCCAGGCGGACTACCCCGGTGAATACCCGGAAGAATGGCAGAACTAGAGGAGGCGGAGTATGGCAATGAAAAAATATGCGGTTCTTTTGGGCATGCTGCTGGCCGGCGGGCTTGCGGCATTCGCGGAAAGCGTCCCCGGCGTGTTCCTGCAGGAAGGCGGCTGGCTGTGGACGGAGCAGAAAGACGGGATCATGTCCGCCTCGGTGAAGATGAGCGAGGGGACGGCGATTACCGTGGAGACGAGCGGCGAGACGGACGCGTCCGGCAGCCCGGTCGCGAAGATAAAGGAAGCGGAGTATGACGGCTCCAAGGGCAAGACGCTGACCTTCGCCCAGGTGAAATACGACGGCAAGAGCTACTGGGCCATCTCGAACCGCTTCATCATGCAGAAAAAGCCCGCGGTCCTCCTGGAAGACTGCGCCATGTACAACACGAAAAGCCTTGCGGACGTGGTAAACGCGCATCTGGATGCCGGTTCGGTCGTCGCGACGGGCAGCACCGTGACCGCCACCGGCGACAGAGACATAACCGAAGTAAGCTACTTCTCCGAGCGCCAGTATGCCGTCCGCACGGTCTACGTCAAGTCGTCCAAGATAAGCAGCTCGCTGGACGACATCACCGCGTTCAAGATTCTCGGCAACATCGCAAAGACCAGCGACCTGGACAAGAAGCAGGCTTTGTTCGAGTCCGCAGAATCGCTCAACCTGTCGCCGAAAGTCCGCGCGGCAGTGCAGAAGGCCTGGGACGACACCTTCAACCCGGACAAAGCGGGCGACCCCGCCGCCACCGAAGAAGCAGCAGGATCCGACGCCCCCGCCGGACCAGACGCGCCTGACGGCCTCTGACGGCACGGGCCACGGCCCGGGCACGGAACGCCCCGGAACCCACTAGAAAACGAATACAAAATCCCCGGCCGCATGACCGGGGATTTTTTTGCCTGCCGCGGTCCGGGAAGCTACAACCTGGAAGCTATCTCGTCGATGAATTCCCAGCTGTTGACGATTTTCTTGGCGGCAGGTTCGGCCAGGCGGGCGAGGTCGCCGGTCATGATGCCGTCCTCGATCGTGCCGAGCGTCGCCTGCTCCAGCTTATGCGCGAAGTCCGAGAGCCCGGGGGTGCCGTCCAGCTCCGCCCGCTTGGCAAGCGCGCCGGTCCAGGCGAAGATGAGGGCGACCGGGTTGGTGCTCGTCTTCTCGCCCTTCTGGTAGCGGTAGTAGTGCTTCTGCACGGTGCCGTGGCTCGCCTCGTATTCGAACTGCCCGCTCGGGCTCACGAGGACGCTCGTCATCATCGCAAGGCTGCCGCAGGCGGAGGCAATCATGTCGCTCATCACGTCGCCGTCGTAGTTCTTGCATGCCCAGAGGAAGCCGCCGTCGGTCTTCATCACGCGGGCAACCGCATCGTCAATGAGCGTGTAGAAGTACTCCAGGCCCGCCGCGTCGAACTTTGCCTTGAACTCCTTGTCGAAGACCTGCTGCATGATTTCCTTGAAGCGGCCGTCGTAGGTCTTGCTGATCGTGTCCTTCGCGCCGAACCAGACGCTTATCTTCTGGTCCAGGGCGTAGTTGAAGCAGCAGCGGGCAAAGCTTTCTATGGAAGAATCCAGGTTGTGGATGCCCTGGATGATGCCGGGGCCCTTCATCTCCATGATCGTCTTGCGGATTTCCTTTCCGTCCGCCCCGGTAAAGACCAGCTCCGCCTTGCCCGCGCAGGGGGTGCGGATCTCGCAGTTCTTGTACACGTCGCCGTAGGCGTGGCGGCCCAGCACGATGGGCTTGACCCAGCTCTTGACGTTGCAGTGGATGTTCTTGACGAAAATCGGGGCGCGGAAGACCGTGCCGTCCAGCTCGCCGCGCAGGATGCCGTTGGGGCTGGGGGTCAGGTGGGTCAGCTTGTACTCCTCCATGCGGGCGGCGTTGCTCGTGATCGTCGCGCACTTGACGCCCACGCCCAGCCTGCGGATGGCCTCCGCCGCTTCGTAGGTCACCTTGTCGTCGGTCTTGTCGCGCTCGGTAATCGACAGGTCGTAGTACTCGGTCTTGAGGTCAACGTAGGGGGCAAGCAGCTTGTCCTTTATGACCTGCCAGAGGACCCGGGTCATCTCGTCGCCGTCGAGCTCCGCGACGGCATTCTTCATCTGTATCTTTGCCATGGTTTTCTCCGTAAAAATCGTTTCCGAATTCTATAGGAAGAGACACGCCCTGTCAACACGTCCTCAGGCGGAAATCATGGCAGGGCCAGACCGACCATCTCGTCCACGGTCCGGTAACCGTGGGTCTTCATGAACCAGGCGATGCCGGAAATTATCTCCTCCATCACGTGCGGGTTGGCGAACTTCGCGCTGCCAACCTGCACCGCGTTCGCGCCCGCCATGATGAATTCGACCGCGTCCTGCCAGCAGGATATGCCGCCCATCCCGACAAGGGGAACCTGCCTGGCGGAAGGCTGACTTCTGAGGGCGGCGGCGACGTCGTAGACCATCCTGAGCGCGATCGGCTTTATGGCGGGGCCGCACAGACCCGCCCTGACGTTGTCAAAGACAGGCCTTCCCCGCTCTATGTCTATGCTGACCGCGCTTATCGTGTTTATCAGGCTGAGCGCGTCCGCCCCCGCATCCACGCAGGCAAGCGCGACCGCCACGATGTCCGGCGCATTGGGAGAGAGCTTGACCATCAGGGGCTTTTTGGTCGCCTCCCTGACGGCTGCGACGCAGCTTGCGGCCTTGTCCGGGTCCAGGCCCCATGCCTGCCCTCCCGCCTTGACGTTGGGGCAGCTGATGTTCAGCTCTATCATCGGGATATCGGTCGCATCGAGCAGGGCCGCCCCTTCGGTGTATGACTCCAGGTCGCTCCCCGCGAGGTTCGCGATGGCAACAGGACGCAGCCTGAGCATGGCAGGAAGCTCATCCTTTATGAACGCGCGCACACCGGGATTCTGCAGGCCGATTGAGTTGATGTTGCCCGAGGCGACCTCGATTATCCTCTGCCCGGAATTACCCAGGCGCGGTTCCAGCGTCACGCCTTTCCCGACGATGCCGCCCAGGACATCCACGTTCTCCATTCCCCGGTAGTTCTGCCCGAAGCCGAAGGTGCCGGAAGCCGCCATGACGGGGTTGCTGAATTTCACGCCCGCAATCCTGACCGTCAGGTCGGGCATATAGTCAATCGGGAGGGGCTTCCTTCTGGTGGCGGGCTTGTCAAAAATCAGGTCCTCCGCATCAAAGACCGGCCCGTCCTTGCAGACCCGCGCGTTCCCGCCGGCCGTCGGAATCGTGCAGCCAAGGCAGGCCCCGACCCCGCAGAGCATGCGGGCCTCCATACTCACGTAGCAGCGCACCCCGGTCTGGGCAGCGAGCTCCTTCAGGTAGGCGAGCATGGGGAGGGGACCGCACGCGAAGATTATCTTGTAGCCCCTCTCCCGTATCAGATCGGCGGTCAGCGCCGCGTTCAGCATGCCGCGGATTCCCTCGCTGCCGTCCTCGGTCGTTATGGAGAGGGAATCGGCCCTGACGTTACTGAGCCCGTAGCTCGCGCCCTTGAAGCTCGCAAAGAAATCGTATGATTTGTCAGGGAGGGACTCGGCAAAGAAGGCGACCGGGGCGACCCCGATACCCCCGCCAGCAATGCAGATTTCCGGGCTGAGCCCGGGCTTCCTGACGGTCTGTATGTCATCGGGGAGGGAGAAGCCCGTACCGAGGGGGCCTATAATCTGAAGCTCGTCGCCCGGGAGCAGGCTGGTCAGCTCATGCGTCCCCCTGCCCTTGCGCAGGATGAGGAACTGGAGCTTGACGACCTTGAGCCCGGTCTGGGCATCGATGTGAACGTCACAGTGGTAGACGCTGATGGGGCGGCCATACTCGACCGAGCTGACGGCCCGGCGGAGCAGGTAGAACTGCCCGGGCTTGGGTGCGAGCTGCTCGGGGCGGGGAAGTATCGCGTCCGTCTCAAGCAGGTATACGTCCGACTGACCTTTGACCAAGGTCGATTTGCTCACGATGCATTTGCAGAAGTACTGAAGGCCGTGCCCGGCTGCGTCTATTTCGGCTTTGTCCATGCACTGATTGTATCAGATTCCCGCGCTTTAGGTAAGGGGGAGCAGCCCCCGCGAGCCACATGCCCCCGCAAGGGCGGCCGCGCGAAGCTTCTCGCCCGTGGGCAAAAAAAACTGCTTTTTCTCCGCGTAAACATAACATTTTTTGTGTTCCTGCCACAGATACATATATGGACAGTTTTCTACTGCCCGTAGTATACTCAAGGAGGCCAGAAATGGCAAAACACAAGGCCCGGCCCGGGGCGGTATCCCCGGGGGAGAATGGCGGGACAAAGAGAAAGGCGAAGCGGAATGGGCGTGTCCGGTCCAGAGCACGGGGCAAAGCACGGCGCAACCACAAGGACGGTCTTTTCTGCCGCCTGTTCTCGGACAGGGAGAACGCCCTGTCGCTCTACAATGCGCTGACGGGAAGCTCGTACGCGGATGCGGACGGACTTGAAATCGTGACGCTGGAGGACGCGGTTTACCTGTCGCAGAAGAATGACTGCGCGGTCTGCGTCCAAACATCGTTGGCTCTTTTTGAGCAGCAGAGTAGCTGGAACCCGAACATGCCGCTGCGAGGACTCCTCTACTTTGCCGCCGAGTATGCTGGCTGGCTTGCCCGGCACAAGGTAGACGTACATTCCAGCACTCTGGTGAAGATTCCGTCCCCCAGCTACTTCGTCCTCTACAACGGGACGGAAAAGCAGGTGGAAAAAATGGATTTACGGCTGTCCGAAGCCTTTGAGAAACCTGCGGAAGGCTACGAATGGACGGCACACGTGGTCAACGTGAACGCCGGGCACAATACCGGCATACTGGAGCGCTGTCCGCTCTTGGGCGACTATGCGGCGTTCATTGCGGACATACGGCAGGGGCAGGCGGACGGAATGTCGCTGACGGAGGTCGTGGATGCCGCGGTGGACACGTGTATCAGGAGGGGCGGAAAGCTTGCGGATTTTATGAGGAAGCATAAGGCGGAGGTGAACAGCATGTATTTGTTTGGAGTTGACTTTGAAAAGATTCACTGGGAGGCTGTCAAGAAGGAAGCCAGAGAGGCTGCACGGAAAGAGATGTTTGAAGAAGGCCAGAGAGACGGCCTGTCACAAGGCCAGGAGCGGGATCTCCGCAACCTGATGGACAGTTTGTCCATGACGGCGGAGCAGGCGATGGACGCGCTGAAGATACCCGCGGAAGAGCGGGAGAAGTACGCGGCCAGGCTGGGCGTGGTCCCGGCGGAGGCGTAGCCAATTTCCGGCCCGAGGGCGTGGTCGCCACAGAGGCATAGTCCCGACAGAGCCAGGGCGGTCCCGCCAGAGCGGGAGCCTCTGCGACGGCCATCCCGTTCCCGGGACCTATAGTGTTTTGTTCAGTTGTAGTGTCCTTTACAGGCTGCGATGATGACATTGTCCCCTTCCTGCTTGTATACAATCCGGTTCTCCTCGTCAATCCTCCGGCTCCACCAGCCACTGAGGTTCTTCTTCAACGGCTCCGGTTTGCCGATTCCATCGACGGG
>CACYDQ010000359.1 GCA_902773215.1 uncultured Spirochaetaceae bacterium
GTCGGCTTGGTCTTGAGCTCGTGCGCCTTACCCAGATAGGGGACAAGGGTCAGGTGGATGTAGCAGCAGTTCTCCTCGCCGACCCGGTACTTCATCTGCCGGATGGCCTCGATGAAAGGCAGGGACTCTATGTCGCCGACCGTGCCGCCGATTTCGGTGATGATGACATCAGCCCCGGTCTCCTGCGTAGAAAGCAACATGCGGCCGAGGATTTCCTCGGTGACGTTGGGAATAACCTGCACCGTGCCGCCGTGGTAGCCTCCCTCCCGCTCGCGGTTCAGGACTGCGAGATACACGCGGCCCGCCGTCGTGTTGGATGACTGGGAAAGGGTCGCATCGGTAAAACGCTCGTAGTGGCCCAAGTCCAGGTCGGTCTCCGCACCGTCGTCGGTGACAAAGACTTCCCCATGCTGGAAGGGATTCATCGTCCCCGGGTCTATGTTCAGGTAGGGGTCAAACTTCTGGTTGACGACCGAGAAGCCCCTGCCCTTCAGAATCAAGCCTATCGAGGCGGCGGCGATTCCCTTGCCCAGGCCAGAGACCACCCCGCCGGTGATGAAAATATACTTGGTCATTGTCACAGTATAACGGAAACGCTCCCGTTCGTCTATCCGAAGAAAAATCAACAGCCGAGAGACAAGATGTAACAGCAGCATGTCGACAAGGTGAACCTTATGATATCAACCAGCATAAAAGCAATTCTTGCAATATTTTTCACAAAGAAACATTTTTTCCTTGGATAAAGCTCTTTTTTCGCTGAAAACAAGCAAAAAAGCCCCCTTCTGCCCACTCCGCCCTTTGACTAAATTGTTTTTTATTTATAGAATCACTCTCACAGATTGGTTTTTAGCGTGATATATTTCACACAACAACCCAAATGAGGAAGAATGAAGTCTATTCCCGAACCGTCCAGAAGGCGGCTGGTCCTGTTGGAGCGGCTGCTCGCGGAGTTTACAGAGAAGAACATAACCTCTCAGAAAATCGAGGAGCTGACGGGCTGGTCTGCGGCAGTCGTCAGAAGGGACATCTCCCTCCTTGAGCTGAACTTCGGGGCGAGCAACGGCTACAAGGTGGCCGACCTGAAAGGGGCCCTGGACAAGCTGCTGGATCTGGTGCCAAACAGCCCGCATGCCTGCTGCATCGTCGGACTGGGAAGGATGGGGCAGGCCCTGCTGGACAACCGGGAGCTGTACGAGTCTCCCTTCAAAATCGTCGCGGGCTTCGACTCCAGCGTGAACCGCACGGAGATCCTCAGGTCCATCTTCCCCCTGCACCCGACGACGATGCTGGAGCAGGTCATAAAGGAAGAGAACATCCGCTATGCGATTCTGACCGTGGAGCCGAGTGAGGCGCACAGCATAGCATCCCGCCTGGCGGCCTGCGGCATAAAGGGAATCGTCAACTACACGCCCTGCGTGCTGACGGTACCGCCGGGAACGAAAGTGGAGAACGTCTCGCTTTTGACATCGCTGGAAAACCTTTCGGCAATGTCGGCGGACGAGAATATAGAACGAAAAGAGAAAGGGGCTTGATATGAGCAGAGTGTACAATTTTTCAGCAGGACCTTCTTGCCTTCCGGAAGAAGTATTGAAAGAGTGCGCGGCAGAGATGCTTGACTACGCGGGAACCGGGCAGTCGGTCATGGAGATGAGCCACCGCTCGTCCGCCTACAAGCCCATCATCGAACATGCCGAAGCCCAGGTCAGGAAGCTGATGAAGGTGCCGGACAACTACAAGGTCCTCTTCCTGCAGGGCGGCGGCAGCACGCAGTTCGCCATGGTCGCCGAGAACCTCGGCATCCACACGGGCAAGGCCGCCTACATCGAGACCGGCGTCTGGGCAAAAAAGGCAGCAGCCGAAGCCAAGAAGCTTGGGGTTCAGGTGGACGTCATAGCCTCAAGCGCGGACAAGGGCTACAGCTACATCCCCAAGGTAGACAAAATCTCCGGCGACTACGACTATGCCTACATCTGCTTCAACAACACGATAATGGGAACCCATTACGAGTACATTCCCGACACGGGCAGCATCCCGCTCGTCGCCGACATCTCAAGCTGCGTCCTTTCCGAGGAGCTTGACGTGAGCAAGTTCGGCTTGCTCTTCGCCGGTGCGCAGAAGAACCTCGCCCCCGCCGGAGTCACGCTCGTCATCATCCGAGAGGACCTCATTACTGACACCCCCCGGGCGGGAACCCCGACCATGATGACCTACAAGACACACGCCGATCAGGGCAGCATGTACAACACCCCGCCCTGCTACACGATTTACGTCCTTGGCAAGGTGCTGGACTGGATTGAAAAGAACGGCGGTGCCGCCGGGATGTACAAAAGGAACACGGAAAAAGCGAATCTTCTCTATGATTTCCTTGACTCCAGCGACTTCTACCATGCGACCGCGCAGAAGGGCAGCCGCTCTCTGATGAACGTCCCCTTCCTGACCAAGTACTCTACGGGGGCAACCGATGAGGCGAGCCAGGCCAAGGAGAAGGAGATGAACGACAAGTTTGTCAAGGAAGCGACCGCGGCGGGCCTTGTGAACCTGAAAGGGCACAGGCTGGTCGGCGGCATGAGGGCTTCCATTTACAATGCGATGACCTTGGACGGCGTGAAGGCCCTGATCGCCTTCATGGAAAAGTTCGCAAAGGA
>CACYDQ010000360.1 GCA_902773215.1 uncultured Spirochaetaceae bacterium
CCCTCTTATGGTCGATTTGACTCCGGTCATCAGGTCTTCCGATCCGAATGAATCCGAGATAGCCATGGAAGATGAGATAAAAATCAGACACTTGTCATTCAGCTATAAGGATAAGACTGTAAGAATTCAACAGCCGATTCCAAATGAAAGTTGCATGAATTTATTCAAAATTCAGCAATCAGGAGAATACAGGTTGCTTTTGGAAAGCAACATCGAATGTGCCTTTGACATTCAGATAAAAAGGATGGAAGTAAAATGACGGACAGAATTTTCACATACAAGCAGATTCCGAATCAGCTGATAGAGTCCTATTGGTCTCTGAATGATGATACGGTGACAATAGAAAAGCGAAATACAGCTAAAAAACTTCCTGGTTGGCAGAAAAACGCTAACGTTCAAATCACCTGCGACTTGTACATCAACAATACTCAGGAAGTATCAAAATATATACGCAAAGACAGGAAGGCATCTTTTTATCTCTTGTATCATTCCAGAAATGACAGGGAAGGCACAAGCATTCACGGGCTTGTCAAAAAGATGCTTTTCGATGAATCTTCATCCAGAATTATCTTAGACGGAGAAATACCGGGAAAGAAGATTGCCGGAGTTATAGAAATAACTCTACTGCTCTCGATTGATGAGATACTCGATGTAAAAATCCAGGAAACTCTGGATACAAGGCTACTTGCGAAAGACTTGGGAGCTATTCTGTACGAGGAGACAAAGACCGTAATCCTTGAAGGAGAGGAATCGTATTTTCCTGTTGCCGATATAGACTTCGAGAAGAATGGTTTTTCTGCCCATGCACTCTATTTTTTGCAGAGGAATCACACCGAACTTGACGTTGATTTCGCTACGGCGTACCGTCTCTATTTCAATAACAAGCACCCGCAGTTCAGCAAGATTAACGACATAAAGGCGAACGAGGGAAAGGATTTTCTCTTGAATATGATTGTCTACGATGTCTACAAACAACTGATTCTGAATGCTTTAAACGATAAGAGCTTTGAGATGCCAGAGGCGGACGAGCCGAACAATCATTCTGTCAGACACGTCTATGCACGCTTGCTCAGTTATATTCAGAAAAACTATTTCAGCAATGAATCGATTGATGATCTGAGGAAGAAAGCGCAGAGCGATGACAGCAAGGTTTACAACAACTTTCTCTGTGCATTACAGGATTTTTTATTGACATTTGGAGAGTAACATGGCAAAAATTTACCCAAGACTGGAATCATTTGAATACAAGGAGAAGATCAGCTTTGTTGAAAATCAGCTGTCTTCAAAAGGAAAATATGATTATGTAGTCACCGATGCTGATTTGCATTGGCTCCCGATGGGAAACCGCGTTGAGCTGAAAGAACTTGAAACTCTGCGCTCGAATATTATAGACTTTATATCCTCGGAGGGCTTGCGACCAGCAGCGTCTGCACAGGCCCGCACGGCATTTGACAGGAAGCTTGGGCTGAAACTTCGAGAATGGCTTGATATAACCCCGTCTATTGCGGCTGATACCGGAATGTGGGCCTATATGAATATCATGCTTGTTCCAGAGCTTATCAGGCTTCGTTGGGGATATACGGAGAAGGGAGAAGCAAGAACGATAAACCATGAACGCTATTATGACACAAACCGTGCTTACCTCAAGAAGCTTTGGCTCACAGCATATATGATTAATGATACTGGACTTTATCTGAGAATGAAACAGGATGAGATAGATATTTGGTATGACAAAGCTTTCAACAGAGGACAGGACAAGTATATCCAATGTGTCTTTACCAATTTTTATAAAAATATAGAGGCTTTCAATATTACAGCCGAGGTAAATGATTTATACCGCCAGTTCTTTAAGGTTGTGAACCGAAAGCTTGCATATATTAATTGGTATGCGTTATTGGACAGCTCTGGCACCGACAAATTCTTGGATGACTGTTTCAAGACTGCTTATGAGAATTTCAAAGAGTCTCAGGAAGCGATAAGGAGAATAATAGGAACAGAGTTCTCTGATAAAACGAAAAACGTTGTTTCCTCCATCAAGAGTCCAGCAATTGAAGCTGCTTTGAAAAGGCTCAGAACGCATGAAAGACATTCACTCGAGGAGGACTTTACATCTTTAGTTCCGAGAGGATTCATCCTTGCAGGGATTCCCTTTGAGAACACAAACTCTTGGAGTGATTTATTTTCGACATTCATTTCGTATCTGGCTAAAAAGGCTCCTGAGCAGACAAGAACTCTTGCTGATAATCCCCGTCTTTTTTCCAAATCGGGAAGCAGATACTTCTCGGTTGACTTTTCAAAGGTACGAGAAAACAAAAGAATTATGGATAACTTCTACATTGAGACGAACTTGTCTGCGAATGATTTTGTTCGCCTGATAGGAGAGGTTCTGGATTTCTTCAAAATTTCTCGGAACAAATTCGAGATATATTTGCAGAATTGACATTAGCTTTGCAAACCCGACCGTGCATTTTGCTACGGTCGGGTGTCAAAAAGCAGTGTGTCTTTCAAAATTTTTCTCAATCATTCATTTACCGCAAACAACTGAGCGTCTTAGCCCCCCCCCCCACAGCCAAATTCACATTACAGAACATCCCCAGCTCGGTCTCTTCCGTGATGCACCTCTGCACAAGAAAATTTCCCGGTTCCAGCCCCCGCCGCAAGGCCTCAGCAACGGCACTGCGTTCATTAGGAAAATAGCCGAGCACATTGTTATCAGAAATAAGAACACGCTCGTTCTCATGCCCCGCGATTATCTCGTCGCGCTTTATATCAAACCAACAGTAGAGCGATTTCAAATTCTCATCCATAAATCAGATTCCTTGGTTGTCGTTTTGCAACAAATCCATACTGTACAGCTAAAACCACCATATTGTCAAACGAAATGCCTCTTTTTAGTCCTTAGATCACAGAAACTTCCCGGCAAACTGCCGCCGTATGAAAAAGTCGCAAAAAAGGCGACCAAATTTATCCGCTTCCGTATTAGGCTTATGCAAGAAAAACAATTTCAGGAGGATTCGTTATGAACCAGAAAATGTTGCTTGCTGTGCTTCTTTTATCATTGGCATGCATTTTTACCGGGTGTATGTCTACGAGGGAAGTGAAGCAGTACGGCTTGGAGGATGATGATACTATTGCACTGAACCTCACAAGGGATCCGAACGTTGGCACGATTTTTGTAACACATGTCAACGGGGAATCGACGGGAGCTGGGTTCTCAAGCGCCGGCTTATTCAGCGGCAAGAAGGAAACCTATGTGAACCCCATCTATATAAAGCTGAACGGAAGGCCGATAGTCTTCACAATCAGCTGTCCTGTCGTCGTCGGGCATGACGACAGGCTGAACGAACCTATCATCCGATACCGGAGCACCGAACTGCGGCTGACGAAACTTGCGGATATAAAGGCCGGAGATGTCCTGACCTTAAAATGGATGTACCAGACGCAGACATTCGTCTTTATGGATGCGACAGGCAACATAGTCCAGCAGACAATTCCTACGTTCAACTAGGAAAGATTCAGCGGCACTATATGCGGGGGCTTCCTTGCCCCCGCTATTCCTCCTCCCCCGCCGTCATGGACTTGAAGAAGGACGTGCCGGTGCTCTCGTAAATGCTGTTGCTCAGGTCATAGATGTCATGGTTCCCCTTGGCCAGGAAAGACCGTATTTTCATGTCCACCTTGTCCTTGGGCGAGAAGATGAAGCCCGCGCTCTGCAGAAGGTCCTCGCTTTCGGCCAGGCTCAGTTTGAGTCCGAGCGCAAGGGCTATGACGTTCTCCTTCCTGGGGTGGTAGGCAGGGTCCTTACTGCTGAAAATCTTGGAGAAACGCTGCTTCGTCAGCCTCGCATCTTTGTAGATGTCCGAGTTCTTCTTGTCGGGGAAGCGCTCGATATACCTCTTCCTGTAAAACTCGAACGTCTCGATGAAGGACTTGTGGGTGGCGGACGGAGCAGCTGTCCCGTTGTCCTGAGGGATGCCCACCGTACCTAATCCGGCATCTGACGGCGCGGCTTTTGCCTTTGTCCTGTCGGCGATGAACTCTCCGATGTCACGTGTATCAGACTCACCGAAGTAGTCGCTGGCGGTCTTTCCCTCCGCGCTCTTAACGTCCTTGTCCGCGCCCTTGCCCATCAGAAAGAACATCATGCGGGCATCATGCTTTATGGCGGCGTACATCAGGGCGGTCATGCCGTCCTCGTCCGCCGCGTTCACGTCCGCGCCATGAGCAACGAGCAGCTTTGCCACTTCCATAGAGCCGCAGTAGCACGCCGTCATCAGCGGGGTCATGCCGAACTCCGACGGCAAGTTTACATCACACGGGTATTTCAGGCAGACCCGTGCGACACTGGCACAGTCCCGGGTACAGGCCCCCATCAGGGCACAATATGCCGCCGTCTCCGCTGGTTCCGACATCCGTATCAGCACATCAGTGCTTTCCGCAAAACCCCGGAAACCTGCATTCGTAACTGCCGTGCCCAGTTCTTCCGCGGGGAACAGGTTCTGCTCCATGAAGACCGCGAGCGTGTTCGCGTGCCCGCCGCATACCGCCCAGGAAAATGCGCACATTCCCTTCTTGTCCTTGTGCAAGGCATCTGCCCCCGCATCCAGAAGCTTTATGACGATTCCGGTCTTCCCGCATTCCGCCGCAAGGCTGAGTGCGGTCCGTCCTTCTTTGTCGGGTATATCCAGGTTCGCGCCCGCGCGTATCAAAAAATCAACGGCCTTCCCGTCCGTCTGTGCCCGTGCCGCTATCGCCGATGCCAGGGGCGTCCGCCCCATGACGTTCGTGACGTTCATGTCAGCCCCCGCTTCCACAAGCAGGGCGCAGATGTCCGCATAGTCATCAAGGGCGGCAAACAGCAGCGCGGTGCAGCCGGAGATGCTGTCTCTCGCCTCCAAATCTATTCCCGGCGCGGAAAGCAGGATTTTCACCGCGTCAACATTGTGCTCAAGTACGGCGGAAGACAGGGCGTTCATGCCCTCGCCGTCAGCAGCGTTCACGTCCGCGCCCATCTTGAGCAGCGTCCGCAGGGAAGAACAGGCATTTTTCAATGCGGCCACGGTGAGCAGCGGCATCCCGCCGTCAATCCGCTCGTCTATGTCGGCCCCGTCCCTGATGAGCGCCGCAAGTTCGTCCCCCTTGTCCTCGGCTGCCAGCACAAAGCTCCGGGGGTATGTGCTTTCGTCCATGCGGAAGGACCTGCCACGGAGGAAGATGGAGAAAAAGGAATCCGTCAGCTCATCGTAATAACTGACGATTCCGGCATCGTCAGTGACCGTCACGGACCAGGTTGCCCCCAGCTCAAGCATCTTGTCGCACACGTTCTTGTCCAATGAAGGATTCGGCTTCAGGTCGTAGGCGGTCGGCCTCCAGTAGCCCATGGACTTCATCTTCCCGGAGATGGCCGCGTAGTCGTTGGTCATGAAGAACTCGTAGCGTTCCCCCTCTATCGTGAGCGTGACAGCTTCCTCAACGACCAGTTCGGTCCCCGTCTTTTCCCTCATGTCAATCGTCGCTATCATCTCTTCCATCTCAGCCATCGCAGTTCTCGATTATAACAGCAGTTCTATTCAATGCTTACCAGAGCGTAGGAACATCATACAGCTTGATTTTTGAGTCCTTCGTTATGATAACCATGTGTTCTGTCTGAGCCTGTGCGATAATAATCCTGTCAAACGGATCGTTGTGTTTTTTGGGCAATTCGGAGAGCATATCGATATAATAAGGCTGTAGAGGAAGTATTTCTATACTCTGACTCAGACATTGTTTTGCGAGTTCCTGTGCCGTGAATGGAACTTGCAGTTTTCCGATGCTCTTTTTTATGCCGATTTCCCACAAGGAAACTATGCTTGTGCAGACCTCGGTTTCCTCATTGAGAATCCTCCTCACGTCACCAGAAAGATTCTCGATATCACTGAATGCCCATATCAATGCATGAGTATCAAGAAGGTATTTCACATATACTCCTCGAAACAATCCGGGGTTTCATCAAAGTCGTCTGCCATCCAGACCTGCCCCTTCCATTGTCCCAGTTGCCGGAGAGGCTTCTTCTCATTTTTTTCTTCCGCTTTGCCATCAGGCTTTAGAGTAAAATCCTTGCTGAGCACAAAATCCAAAAAATTTGAGACAAATGCAAAGTAGCCTTCTGGTACTTGCCGGAGCTTCTGTTCCAATGCGACATACGACATGGCTTTTCCTCCTACTTATCTATCGTATCATGTTCCCGAGCCTTATTCAACCCTTCCACCGCAGCCCCCCATGCGGGTGCAAAAGTCTCTTTTAAGGCGACCCGGTGCACTGCCTTCTGCGTTAGACTGCCATCATACAAACCCTACATCATATTCAGGAGGCGACGGATGGAACGGCAGAAAGACAAAGGCACGGCGCAGGTCCGGGCGGACGAGATACCGGAGGAGCGGCAGCCCTTCCGCGACAGGTTCGGATGGTACCTGCAAAAGTACATGGAGCGGAACCCCAAAGGCAAGCACTCCGACATCTACAAGGCGGCGGGGCTGACCAAGCAGCGATTCTCCAAAATCCTCAACAACCGGAACGCGGACTTCCGCCCCAAGAAGAGCACGGTCATCCTGCTCGCGCAGGGGCTGGGCCTGACGCGGAAGGAGAGCGCGGACCTGCTGCACTGCGCAGGCTACACGCTCCCGCCGGACGACGGGGAATCCTGACTGCCCGAAAAAGTCGCCTTAAAGGCGACCTTTTCCGCGGGAAGACGTGCTAGCATTGCAGACGATAAGGAACGGCGGGAAGCCCCTGCCGCTACGGAACGGATACCCCGAGAGGGGAAGGAGATTTGTTATGAAGAAGATTGTTTTGATGCTGATTGCCCTTGTTGCAGGATACGGCTTTCTGATGCCACCCATTCACGCGAAGCCCCAACCCGCGTCATACCTCCGCTACGACTACTACGAGAACGACGGCGAGATACGCAGCATCCTCAGGATCACCCACCGGAACGTCCACGACTGCGACCTCGACGGGAAGGTGAACTGCTGCGACTACTCCATGCAGTTCAAGAAGGAGTGGGACAAGATGTTTTCTCCTTACGACTGCGAGCTTGTGCGGAACTACTGGAAGAAGGCAGGGGCAAAGAAACCTGTCATGAACCACCTGTTCGTACGGGTCAGGCTGACCCCCGGGGGAAAATGGCTGTACGTCGAGCCCCAGGCAAAGTACGACAGCTCCAGCTACAAGATGGAAGACTACTGGGGGAAGCGTTACAACAGCAGGTACAACCAGTACGGGGAAACCACATACTGGCTCAACACATGGCGGAGGTAGGCGGGGCGCGGGCGGCGGGAATCCGCCCCTCCCCGAAAAAATGTCGCTTTAAAAGCGACCACGTTCCTAAGCGCCGGTGATACCATAGGCAAACGGAGGAAAAATATGAACGGATTCAGGCACTTTACCATTGTGGCGGCAGTAGCAGTGGCAGCCGTTGCGGCGGCCCTGCTCTCATCATGCTCGCACGGAGGCTCCGGGGGCGGCAGTGACGGCGCGACATATTACGGGGGCGGGCTGTCCGGGAGCGGCGGCTCCTCGTCAGGCACGGGAGGCGGGACGACGACGGCGACATACGTCAGCTACGACCAGGCCGGGGGATACCTCAACATCGACGGCGGGAAGTACCAGACCTGCATCCTCAGAGGGAACTCCGAAGGCGGGACGATAACCCTCACCGACGGCATCAAGGACGAGCTCACCGGGACATACGGAAGCGCGTCCGGCTCCGGCACGGCCCTGGCGGCATCCGCAGTCAGCCTCGCCACCACGGTTAGCACGGAAATCAGGATAGAAGGATGCTGGACGGTGACATTTGGCGGGCTGAGCAGGAGCTACAGCTACTCCGTCCTCGTGACTAGGAATCTTATCTCCATCCGGTGCACCGGAAGCGACGGAACGAAAGGGCTCTTCACCGCAGGGGCGGCAGTCAGTGCAGACCGTGCCGATACCCTGGCCGGAGGAAACGTTGTCCCCGGAAGCGCAGATGACCCCTTCAACGGGACAAGATGGGGAGGTTCCTTGAATAGTTTATCCCTATTTAAATTCGTGAACGGAACTTTTTACAGGAATTCCGGGCAATGGGAGGCGTGTGGTCCATATACGGTCAGCAGGACGGGTGACGGATATAAAGTCTGCTTTTTCTTTTTGGAGCAAGCTGCTTCGGGAAGTAACAGCTCAGGGAACTGGGACCATTGGAGCCTAGCTTACCTCACCCTCACGACAACCGGTGCAGGTGCAACGGAAGCAGACTATGGCACCGAGGTAACCACCACGTATTCCGGCAGCGGTAATGCTGTCAACGGAACGTATGACTACGCACAACAAAACGGAACACTCTACAAAGTCACCCAGTAGCCATTCCCTCTCCGGCCTCAGGGGGGCGGTCCTGGCCCCTGGCGAAACTTCCGGCGCACGTATTTCTTGTCGTTTACGTACGTAATCGTTTCCGTTTACGTACGTATTTCTTGCCGTTTGCGTACGGAATCGTTTCCGTTTACGTACGTATTTCTTGCCGTTTGCGTACGGAATCGTTTTCGTTTGCGTACGGAATCGTTTCTGTTTCCGTACGGAATCTCTTTTGTTTGCGTGCGTAAAAAAATTTTGCAGTCAAGCGATTTTATGACATTTCGCGCCGATTATCTGTGCTACCTTATGGGCATAAGCAACGGCAGCCGTTTCCCGGGAAAGCGGCCCGCCGGGAAAGAGCAAGGGCAAGTACCTTGCCCGCTTCGTGCGCAAGACCATCGACGACGACATCATCGTGGCAAGAATCCACGAGCGTGGCAGCGGCCTTGAAGACCTGACCGTAAAGGCCATCATCGGCCATTACAAGAAGGAGGTCCTTGAGGCCCTGAAACGGGGCGAGGACGGGAACCCCGTCGCGGACAGGAGCGCGCGGAGGCGGTCCCGGCCGTCCCCGCGCGCGGAGCCGTCCTAGCTGGCGGAGGTGCCCAGCTCGCTGCTGACGGTGCTGCGGATGATGTCCGGCAGGGCGGCGATGATTTTCTCGTATATCCTGTTCACCAGCTCCTCTTTAGGAAGGGGCTTGTCCTTCCCCTCCTTCTGGAAGAGGCTCGCGGGCTCGACCTTCAGGACCTCCGCTATCTTCTCGATGGTCTCCGGCGAGGGGAAGTACTTGCCGTTCTCTATGCTGTTGATGTAGTTCGCGCTCCTGCCTATCTCCATCGCC
>CACYDQ010000361.1 GCA_902773215.1 uncultured Spirochaetaceae bacterium
CCTCGTTGAGGATGACGGTCCGCACGGCTACTACATCTGTGCCAAGGGAATGAGCGACAAGGACATAGCTGATTTCCTGAGCGTGTGCGCGGCGGACTTTGAGAAAGAGCAGACCGACTACAACGCCGCCAAGGTTGTCGCGAAGAAACTGGACTCGGAGGGTCTGCTCGACCGCTTCTACCAGGAGGGCATTCAGCTTTCCAGTTACGAGACGGTGGGCATTGGTACCCGCGACAGCGGCAACTTCGGTACCGTGCACATCGTCTCTGAGGGGAACATCTCCGGTGACAAGCAGGATTTCTTCTCCTTCTGCGTCAAGAGTTCCGGCACGATATTCGAAAAGGCAATCATTGTCAAGAAAGAGATGTTCTTTGCCAAGAGCATCCGCCGCGCGTTCAGCCGTTTTGTCCCAGAGCAGATAATCGACAGCTTGGTGCTTCAGTCGGACACGAGCGACGACAAGGTCGGGGTAGGTGAGACCCGGTCTGTCGCCATATTGTTCAGTGACATCCGCTCGTTCACGAACATAAGCGAGAAGAACAAGCCTGACGTGCTCGTTGCCTTCCTGAACCGCTACTTCTCCAAGATGGTCGATATCATCAAGAAGCACGGCGGCACGATAGACAAGTTTATTGGCGACGCGATAATGGCGGAGTTCGGTACCCCGGTCAGCTACGAGGATAATGCCCGCCGCGCGGTCGCCGCCGCCTACGAGATGCGGGAAGCCCTGCCGGATGTGGAAATCGGCGACCTGGTGCTGCCTGAGGGCATGAAGTTCAACATCGGAATTGGCATTCACTACGGAGATGTCATCGTCGGCTCCATCGGATCCAAGGACAAGACGGACTATTCGGTCATCGGAGACAACGTGAACCTTGCGAGCCGCCTGGAGGGCCTGACCAAGACCTACGGAACGCAGATCCTAGTCAGCGAGACAGTCCGTGAGGATGCGGGCGAGGATTCCTTCTGCTTCCGCCACCTGGACGACGTACGCGTCAAGGGAAAGAAGAATGCGGTTCCGATTTACGCCGTTGACCGCAGCGAGAAAGAATTCCCGCCCGAGTACAAGGATGCGTACAAGAAGGGAATGGACCTGTACAAGCAGGGAATCTGGAACCTGGCAAAAGATTACTTTGTCAAGGCTCTTGCCGCCGTGGAAGGGGACAAGGCCGCCAAGCTCATGTTCTCCCGCTGCGAGGAATTCATCGCGAACCCGCCCGAAAACTGGGACGGCGCGATAGCATTCAACACGAAATGACCGTCCCTTCCTTGTTCTTGATGCGGGCGATGTAGTCTTCTATGCAGGCGAGGGGCGTGCTGAACGCCATCCCGCCGACGGGCATCTTTCCGTCGCCTTTGTCCTCCAGGGCAAAGGCGATGTTGTGGATGTCCGACCCGCTTGTGACGGGAAAGCCGTATTCCTTGGCGTACAGCTCGGCAAGCTCGTTCTCGCTCATCTTGTTGCCGCCGTTGTAGACTTCCACCCCGTGCACCTCGCGCGGGTGCAGGTGGATTGCCCTGATGTAGTCGCGGAGGCGGAAGGGGTGTGCTTGGATCATAAGGCCGCCCTCCTGGTTCACTGTGTCAAAAAACTGCCGGTGGTTCATTGACTCCGCCTCGGGGTGGGCGAGCAGCCAGTCCTTGCCGAGTCCGTAGATAAGGTAGTCATCCCCTTCAAAGGTCTGCTCCAGGCCGAAAAAGACCTTGAAGTTCCCGCCGTCCCGTTCATTCTGCCGCACCGCCTCGGCAAGCGCGTTCTCGTAGCCCGAGCAGTACTGTTCGATTCTCTCTTCCCAGTCAAGCTCTGCTGAAACAGCTGTGTTCCCGCCAAAGAAATGGTCGGTAACAAAGATGCCGTCATAGCCCAGCTTCTTGTAGACCGAAATGTATTCCGCCCCGCGGGAGACCCCGCAGGCGCTCGCCTCGCAGGTGTGCAGGTGCGTCTCGTATTTGTACAGCATAGTTCCTGTAGTATAGCAGATGGCGGGCCGGGCGACAAGCAAGGCGCAAGAACGCAGATTCGCTTTGCTTCTGAATTACGCTTCTTTCCCTTTCCTGAACACGAGCAGCTTGGAGAAGACGTAGTTCAGTATGGTGACGATGACGGCACAGGCGAAGGTCGCAATCCAGTCCTTGCTTATCCCGAACACTTTCTGGGGCAGGCAGAGGGGAATCAGCCACATCAGGAACATCTCTATGAGCAATGTCGTGATGCGGGCGGAGACGAACTTTGCGGCCTCGGCGGGTATGTTCGGGTCTTTGCTCTCAAAGACGAACATCCGGTTCATCACGTAGGCAAAGGTGACCCCGACGATCCAGCGGGTGACGACGGCGACCTGCATCCAGAAGGGATTGTCCACGTCCAGGACCAGGCGGAGGCCCGCGTAGGACAGCCAGCAGACGAGCGTCGTCATCACGCCGACAATCAGGTAGAGAATTATTTCCTTGTGTTTTCTGAAAAGCTCTTTTATCCTGCCCATCAGTTCCTCCCTGCCGTCCCCGGAATTCCTATGCTATACTCGTCGTTCACGTGCGCCATGTCAAACCCGTGGTCCAGCCCCAGTTGTTCGTCCCCTTTCCTGAACAGGAAGATGGTCCCTTCCTGCGGGGCGGACAGTTCCTGCATGAGAATCTGCTCTTCCTCGTCCCGTCCTATCTGGTGGACCGTCCAGAAGCGGTTGACGGTCATCCCGTGTTGCACCGCGAACTGGGCGACGGCGAACAGGTCTTCGCTCTCCAGCTGGCTCGCTATGCTGATGTGGCGGACGCCTCCTCCTTGTGCAAGCGAAAGCATCACGGGGCTGCAGGAGAAGGGGTTTTCGTATTCCTGCCGGGGGGCGTAGCGTCCGTGCCGGGCGGCAATCGTCGGGGAGATGTCCGCGAGCTGCACTGCCAGGCAGGCTGCCAGAATCGCCGGCGGAAGCCAGGGCTTCTGTGTGCGCATGCGGGCGAGGAGGCAGAAGGCGGCAAGATATATGATATAGAAGCAGAGCCACACCATGCGTCCTGTCGAACGGAAGGTGACGAGGAGCTTCTGGGCGGCGTGGGGGAGGGGGACGGTAAACAGCAGGGTGCTCCCCAGTGTGACGAGGGGGGAGAGGGCAAAGAGGAAAGACAGCGCCGCTGCCGCGGCAAAGGCAATGATTTTCTTCTTGTTGCAGGCTTGGCTCCGGGCCGGATTTCTGCTGTCTGTCCTGCCCTGCTTTTTTCCGAGGAGCCAGAACACGAATCCTGCAAGCAGGAGGGCAAAGATGCCGAGCCCCAACCAGGCGAAGCCTTCCTGCTGCCCGTTCCCGTGGACTGGCAGGGCGGGGAGGAAGCGGGAGTATCCCTGCGGGTTAAAAAGGCAGTTGATGTTCGCGCTGAACTCTCCGACTTCCCCGGCACCCTTGCCGCGGATGCCTCCCTTGAGGCCGCCGAGGAGCCAGGTGATTATAATCGACGTGAGGCAGTAGGACGCGAGGCTTGCGAGGCTCGTCCTGAGCTTTTTCGTCGTAAGAAAATCGTAGAGGCAGAAGGCGAGCAGGGCAAAGAAGCAGGTGACGGAAAAATAGATGTGAATCCCGACGCAGAGGAATGCGAGGATTCCCCAGAAGATTGCCGCCCGCTTCGTGCCGTGGTAGCGTTCCTCATACCACACGAGCGGGAGGAGGGAAGCGGGGACGAGCCACTGGCCGCCCCCGAGCGACTCATGTCCGTAGAGCCGCTGCAGGATTGTCGGTGACAGGATGAAGAAAAGGCCCCCGAGCAGGGTACAGGCCTGGTTCGGGGAATATTTTCGGAGCAGCCGTGTGCTCACGAATGCGGTCAGCATGAAGCCTGAAAGCCC
>CACYDQ010000362.1 GCA_902773215.1 uncultured Spirochaetaceae bacterium
GCCCACTTGTACCAAAGCTCGTTTTTTTTTTTTAGATTTTCTGTTTCAGCTGCCACAATCTGATCGATTTCCTCCTCACCGGATGCGGAATCATCGCATGCGGCAAACAACAGGAGCGCGGACATAGAAAGAAGTACGGTCAGCAGGATTTTTCTATGGAAAACCATGGTAAAGAGTTTAGCGGAAACATCCGATTTTGTAAAGGCTCTCATTTCAATCCTATTTTACCCCGTCTGTTTACTCTAGATAATTGGTATTCTGTCAACTAAAACCTGTAGCATAGCATCCTTTCCCTTAATACGGGCAACCGACCCCCCCATAATCTACAGAACATTATCCTGGAAGTCAAGCCTTCGTGAATGCACGCTCATCAAAAGCCCTATCGCGCTCATGTTGGTTATCAGGGCAGATCCGCCGTAGGACAGGAACGGGAGCGGAATTCCGGCAACCGGCATGATTCCCATCACCATGCCGACGTTCAAACAGAAATGATAGAAGTACATACCCAGAATACCGGAGACAATCAGAATACCGAACCTGTTGCTGTTCTTTCGTATAATGGCAATGCAGCGGATGAGAATCGTAAAAAAGCACAGGAACAGGATGAGCCCTCCCGCAAATCCTGTTTCCTCGGAGATAATACTGAATATGAAGTCTGTACTCTGTTCCGGAAGAAAGCGGTAATGACTCTGAGTGCCCTGAAGAAAGCCCCGTCCCCAGAGACCACCGGAACCTATTGCTATCTTAGACTGTATGATGTTCCACCCGGCACCGAGCGAATCACTGGTCGGGTCTATGAACACAATGAGCCTCTGAATTTGGTATGGCTTGAGCACATGTCCAGCTCCAATTGAAAAGCCGAGTCCTGCCGTAACTATTCCAAAACCGTATGTCAACCAGTAATAGTACTGCTTTTTGAACATGGAATACCCCACTGCACACAGGAGCGTCACAAGAAGAGCTGCCGAGATGACAAGGAAAGATAGTTTCTTGTCGGTCAGTATGCTTATGACTGGGATGGTCGTGTGGGCAATCTCGCTCTCCCAGATGGGGAGAATCGTGAAGATGGAAGTCGCCGCCCCAATGCCTATAACGAGCATGATGTAACGTGTCGGAATGCCTGCCATGAAACACATGAAGAGAAATATCGGAAGATAAACCGTTGCAGTTCCTAAATCAGGCTGTCCAAGGATCAATGCCATGGGTGTGAGCATTATGACAAGCGCCTTACAGAAACGCTTCAAGTCTTTTTCCTCTGTAGACCGATCGAAATACCAAGCAAGGAATATCACGTAGGCAAGCTTAATCGGTTCGGAAGGCTGAATTCCTAAGTTTCTTATGCCTATCCAGCTCCGGGCCCCGTTGACATTCTTCCCGAAGAACATTGTATATAGGAGAACAATGATACTACCCGCAAAGATGTATAGAGCCTGCCTCTTGAACTTACGGTAGTCAAACAGAGTGAATGCAACCATCAGCACGAAGCCGATAACGAACCAAACAATCTGCTTTTGATATTCATTAGAGACATTGACTCCGTCCGAGTTTATCCCAGAAGAATAGATGAACATTATACCGAAGGACGAAAGAATGCAGATGCAGAGAATCAACAAATAGTCAAACTTAGCAAGTACGTTCAGCCGAAACTTCATTACTCCATTCTCCCGTACATTTTCAACAGGTAGCGGAATCCAAGGGCATTCACAGCCTCGTCATAGCTCTGATCAGCAAAAATTCCTTGGAAGACGATATTCGTCGCATAAGGCGCCCACCATTCCCACTCATTGACGGCCTCCACTATCGTTGCAACGACAATCTGATCCTCTACCGGCCCATCAAAAGGCCCATAGGCTATCATCCAAGAGTGCCAGTGATTCTTTGCGTAGCCGTTGACCTCAGCAGTTCCCGTCTTTCCTGCCAGCTGCACTACCTTATTGTGCATCGGGTATGCCGGTGTTCCATCGGTAATGGTATAGCGCAGGCCATTCCTGACCTCCTGCCATACCTCGGGAGTAACCGTCGATGTCACCAGCGGTTCTATCGCTGTCTCTTCTATGACCTCATCGGTTGCCCCATCACGGACTTCTTTCAGCAGGTGTGGCCGGTAGATCGTGCCACCATTACACACCATGGCCATCATGTCGGCCATATGCAGGGGTGTCACCTGAGTAAAACCTTGCCCGATGGACATATTCATCGTATCTCCGCCGAGCCATTTCTCGTGGAACCGTCTCTCCTTCCATTGGGCCGTTGGAACAAGACCCGCCGAGGATGCGGGCAAGTCAATCTCCAAGTCCTGCCCGAAGCCGAACTCTTTGGCGTAGCTCGCAATCTTATCAACGCCCAGATAATCTCGGCCAACAATCCAGAAATACACATCGCATGACTGGGCAAGCGCATTTTTCAAGTCCAGTCTGCCATGTCCCGGTTTCTTCACGTGACAGTGGAAGATACGGCCGCCGTAGTTCAATTCTCCCTCGCAGGGAATGTACTGGGCTGATGAAAAAGCTTTTTCGTTAAGCATGGCCGTTGCCATTATCGTCTTGAATGTCGAGGCCGGCGGGTACGTTGCGTTGACGGCCCTGTTCAGGAGGGGATTATTGGGAGCAGTCGCGAGCGCCGCATACTGCGAGGAATAATTGCCGCTCGTAAAGAGGTTCGCGTCAAAGAAAGGGTATGATACCATCGCAAGAACCTCGCCTGTCGCAGGGCGAAGGACGACAATGGAACCAACCCGCTCACCCAAGGCTTTTTCCGCCAGCGTCTGTATGGTCGTGTCTATTGTCAGAACAAGGTTACTGCCGCTCGTCGGCGGCGTGATTATCGGCTTATCGCTGAGAATACGGCCCCGGGCATCAACGGTACGGCTCTCCCTCCCCTGCTTGCCCTGCAACAGCTCGTCATACTGTTTTTCTATGCCAGTCTTGCCGATTATCGAGTTCTTCGTATAGCCCTTATTGTAGAGCAAATTCAATTCGTCCCGGGTTATGTCACCGACATAGCCTAAGATATGGCTCATTGACCCGGAGACAACGTAGTTTCTTGTGGGTTTATTGGTCCATGAGACTCCCGGCAGATCGGTTATGTTCTCCGCTATGTTCGAGATGACCTCGAAGGCAACATTTCCTTTGACTTCAACCGAAGTGAACGAACGACGGATGCCCGGGGATATCTTCCTGTCAATCGCATCCTTCGTCATTCCCAGATAGTCAGCCAGCTTGAGGATGACCGTATCGTAGAGATTGGCTGGAATCTCACCAGGAATAACGCTGACAGAAAAAGAGTCCGTGTTTATGACGAGGGGCATGTTCGCATTCCGGTCGAAGATTTCACCCCTCTGAGCCGGAATTGTCCGCATCGTGCTAGAAATCTGCTTAGACTGGCTTCTGTACTCTCCGCCTTGGACAATCTGAAGGACAAAGAGCCGGTAGAGGTATATCATGAACACAATGACGAAAAGCAACAGAAGGAAGCTGAGCCGGATATTTCTCTTTATGCTGTCATCAGATGAATTTAAAGGCATCTTAGGAGGCCGCCTCCGCCCGTATATCGATGTATTTTCTGAAGAGGTTAAGGAGCTTAAAGATTATTGGCGCCAGTACCGCATTCTCCGCAAGTTCCCAGAGAAAAATCTTCGTAAAAGGGGAAAAATCCAGCCTGACCATAGGAAAGAGAATACTTATGACAAACAACAGCAAAGCCTTCACAAAGCTTCCCACAAGGGCGAGCAGGACCGGAGTAAAGATTCCGTCGGTTCCTATGACCCTGTGAAAAATTCCTGCAAGATAACCTATGACCGTCCGGTAGAGACAGTTCAAGCCGAACGGGCATGCCCCCAAAAAGTCCAGGCAGAGACCGGAGAAGAAGCCTTCCCCCTCCCCAAAGAGCTTCCCGTTCTGGAGAGAAATGAATATGACGCAAATGAGGCAGATATCAGGAACTGCTGGCAGGTAGACGATATTCGAGAGTATTGCGTTCTCAATGAGTGCCGCAAGCAGGATAATCAGGGCTGCCACGAGAGTGCCTTTGAGATAATTAGTTTCCTTCAAGGCTGACATCCTCCTGTTTGTTCGGAGCAGTCTGGTCAACGACGAAGACTATCTCAAGCCGAGAGAAGTCGATAATCGGCTCCATCTCAATCTCGAGGGATGAATCGTAGTCCAGCACGGTTATCTTCGTTATAGTTCCTATAGGGATATCCCGCATGTAATTGCCGTTCTCTCCGCTTGTGACGACCATATCGCCAAAGTGGATTTCTTCGAGGACACGCTTTCGTATGTAGTTGAGGGAAAGCGGCGAATCCAAGCTCCCGTTCCCCGAAACCAACCCCTGATCCCTTGTGTTCTGGATTCTCGCCGAAATATTGCAGTTCTTATCATAGACAGGCATGACTATGCTCGTTGCAAGCCCGACAGCAACAACCTTTCCGACAATACCGACGCTTCCGTTCTGGATTGAGATAACAGGCATATTCTTCCGGATTCCGCTCATCACGCCTTTGTCTATCGTTATCCCCGAATAAATGTTGTCCGCGTCGCGGCCTATTATTTGAGATGCAATATTCCGGTAACTGACTGACTGTGACAAACCGAGCTGCTCCCTCAGCCGCTCGTTCTCCTTCCGGATTTCTGCATTGCTCCGTCGCAGGTACTCGTAATTTTCCAGTTTTTTTGTAAGCGCTTCGTATTCTTCCCTCAGCCTTGCGATGTCCCGGACCGACGTAAAGAACGATGACACCCCTCCTACGACAGCGTGCACCCCCCGCTGCATGGTGGAGAAACAGGAAAACCCCACCGTCTTGACATTGACAATAAAACCACCGGACGAAAACCCCAGCATGAGAGCGCTGGAGATGACGAGGATGGAAAGTGTCAGCTCTGGAAGCTTGAGGAATACACGCTTCTTCATGCCGCTCAGCTGTTGATGTTGTTATAGATTGACCTGTTGGAAGTCATATCGCGGAAAAGCTCGAAAGCCTGTCCTGCCCCGACGGCGACGCACTCAAGGGGTTTCTCCACAAGGATACAGGGAACTCCGGTCTCCTTCTGAATAAGTTTCTGCAATCCCTTGAGCATGGAACCTCCTCCGGTCATGACTATGCCACGTTCCACGATGTCAGCGGCCAGTTCCGGCGGAGTACGAGACAAAGTTCTCTTTATCTCTTCAACAATTTTCGTGATCGGATCCTTCAAAGCCTCGCGGACCTCGACGGAGTCCACCTCAAGCCGTCTTGGAAGACCAGTAACCGCATCCGTTCCCTTTATTTCCTTGTGCTCTATCGCATCCTCGGCTGTCGCATTTCCTATTTCGATTTTGAGCCCTTCTGCCATCTGGGGACCAATGATGAGGCTGTGAGTGGAGCGGATATACTTGATGATGGCCTCGTCGAATTCATTACCGCCCGTGCGGATGGAACTTGTGATAACCATACCGCCGAGGGAGATAACGGAAACCTCCGTCGTACCACCGCCAATGTCGCAGACCATATGCCCGGCGGGCTCATAAATCGGAATCTGAGCACCGATTGCGGCGGCAAGACTCTCCTCTATGACTTCAACTTCCTTTGCACCGGCCTTCAAGGCAGCGGCCATAACCGCATCGCGCTCGACCTGGGTTATGCAGGAGGGAATACCTATCTTCATCCGTATGGATTTGAACAGGTGGTGATGTGGCATCACCTTGGAGATGAAGTACTTTATCATCTTTTCCGTCGAGCTGCTGTCGGAGATGACCCCGTCTGCGAGCGGACGGATGGCGACAATACCGCTCGGGGTTTTCCAGAGCATTTTCTTCGCCTCGGCACCGACAGCAACGACTGCACCCGTTCCCTTCTCCACGGCGACGACCGACGGCTCATCTATAACGATTCCCTGTCCCCGCACGTAAATCAGGGTATTGCAGGTTCCCAAATCTATTCCTATATCAGTCGTAAAACTGTCCAACAGACCCATAATATAAATCCGACCTCCGTCTCTGTTTCCTATTTTATCTCGGAGAGCTTTTGCAAAGCCCCCGCATGCTTTACCTGCAGCTTAAGGCACTTGCGCCACTCAGCCCTTGCCTTGGCGTTATCGCCCTGCATCTCATATAATATACCAAGTCCATAGTGTGCGTCAGCAAAATTTTCATTTTTTTCCAAAATTGCATCAAATTCTTTTTTCGCGGCGTCCAGGTTTCCCTCGTCTATGTATATCTTGCCAAGTATGTTACGAGCGTTTATCTTCAGCTCATCATCCTCAGACATCATCAGAACCCGCGCGAGGTACTGCTTTGCGACGGCCTTCTCGGAGATGGCGTAATACTCCTTTGCCAGGTTGTACA